>JBDSMK010000203.1:0-3367 GCA_039915905.1 Ilumatobacteraceae bacterium | reverse complement strand
CGATCACTTCGCGGGCGCTGCCTGGATCCAGGCCGCGAGTCGGCTCAGCGACGACCACGACCGCCGGTTCGTCGTCGAGCTCTCGACCGAGCACCAGACGCTGCTGATTTCCTCCCGACAGTGCACCGGCGCGGACGCCGGGATGGCAAGGCCGCACACCAAGACGATCGATCACCCGCTGGGTCATCGCGGCCACCACGTCACGATCGATGCCGCGCCACGTTCCTACCTTGCGACTGTGCTTGGCGATCACATTGGCCCAAACCGGCATGTCCATCGCCAACGCGTCGTGACGGTCGGCGGGGATGTAGGCCAACCCAGCCCGGCGAGCCACGCCAGGGTCACCGCAGACCTCGGTAGCGTTGATCGTCACCTTGCCGCTGCTCGCGCGCGCAAGCCCGGCGATCACCTCGAGCAGATCGTGCTGGCCGTTGCCGGCGATTCCGGCGACGCCTAGCACCTCTCCGGAGCGCACCTCCAGGTCCACGCCGTGAAGTGCGCCCGTGGCCACCCCGGCCAACGCGAGGCGCACCTTGCCGAACACGGCGGGCCGGCCGTCAACCGGTTCGCTCTTGTCGCCTGGCTGCGGCTCGGTCAGACCGCCGGCCTCGCCGGGCTGGAGCCGGAACTCGCGAGCACTGCCGGCAGCCGACCCCATCACCTGCGCGGCCAGTGCAGCGGTACTCAACTGACCGCGGCGATGCCGGCCAGCGACCTGGCCGTTGCGCAGCACCGTGATCTGGTCAGCAACGAGGTCCACCTCGCGCAGCTTGTGGGTCACCAGCAGCACCGCCAGCCCGGCGGAGGCCAACGTGCGGATTACACCGAGCACCGAGTCTGCCTCACCGGGCGACAGCACGGCAGTGGGCTCGTCGAGCAACAACACCCGCGCTCCCCATACCAGAGCGGTGAGAATCTCCACTCGCTGACGTTCGCCAATCGACAATTCTCCGACCATCGCGTCGGGATTGGCCTTCAACCCGGTGCGCTCTGCCCAGCCGAGCAGATCTCGTCGCCCGGCAGCGAGATCCACCAGGCGCCCGGCACCCGGTCGCCCGAGTTGTACGTTCTCGGCCACTGTCATCGTCTCGACCAGAGAGAAGTGCTGGTGCACCACGCCGATGCCGCGGGCAGCGGCGCTGCGCCGATCGGCCAGGCGCAGATTCACACCATCCATCCGCAGCACTCCCGCGTCAGGCTGGACCAGCCCGGTGACGATGTTGACCAGCGTCGACTTACCGGCCCCGTTCTCGCCGACCAATGCATGCACCTCACCGGCGTGCAGGCTCAGATCAACGCGGTCCAAGGCCTGCACGCTGCCGAAGCGCCGCGATACCGAGTGCAACTCGAAGACGCACGACGTCGATGTGTTGCTCACGAGGCTGGCGCGACCACGATCTGTCCAGCCGTCGCGTCGGCCTTGAACTGGTCGATCGCCTTCTGCAGGCTTGGCAGCTTTGCTTTCCCAGCGGCGGTTGCATCTGTGAGGGTGATGCCGCCGTTGCGCAGGTTGAGCATGTCCGGGCCGATCTCCCACTTCCCGGCGCGCAATCGAGCGGCCCAGTCGGGGACGAGGATCGAGTAGTCCGAGACACTCGAGGCCAGAACTGTCGACGGATTGACTGCCTCGCTGAACTGGCTGTTGCCGAAGCAGTTGACTTTCGGAGCAGTCGCGCATGCGGTGTAGGCGCCGCTCTGGCCGGCAGCCTGCTGGTTCCATATCGAATCGATACCGTCATCGATCATCTGCTTGGTGGCTTCCTGGGCCAGCTGGGCGTCGTCGAAGCCACCCGTGTAGACCGCAGTGACCTTGGCGGACGGGGCGTACTTGGTGACTGCCTGGCGGAACCCGGACTCTGCAGACTTCTCGAAGTCGAGTCCGGGACCGCCGATGAATCCGATTTTGTTGCCCGTCGTGCCTTGGGCAGCAAGGAACCCGGCAACGTAGCCGATCTCCTCGAACACAGAAATGTAGGCCTCGACGTTGGGCGGGTTGCCCTGGACTGGCAATGAAGTGGCAAAGTCCTGCTTGGGGAACTGGGGTGCGAACTTGGCCACAGACGGCACGATGTCGAAGCCGTGAGCGACTATCAGGTCGTACTCGCCGCCGGAGGCTCCTTCGCGGACCGCGTTGTCTAACGCCGCATCACCGCCGGTGCCGAGGTTGTCGAGCACGTTCACCGTGATGTGGCCGTCCTTGGTCGCCGCACTCCTGAGGGCATCGACCATCGCCTGGTAGAAGCCGCCATCGGTGGCTGGGCCGCTCATCAGCACGAGGAACTTCAACGGCTTCGCGTCCGCCGGGGCCGCCGCTCTGGACGGCGATGTGTTCGCTGGTGACGTCGTGGCCGCCTGCCGCGCGACGGCTGTGGTCAACGACTTGGAACTGGTACCACAAGCGGTGAGCACCATTGCGGCCAACGCCGCGACAGCGATGAACAGTCTCCTGGACTTGAGCATTGAATGGCCTTTCGCCGCGATGCTGATCAGTACTCGTACGGGGTGAGTTCGTTGACCTGGGTGATCCGGTCCACCGGAATGCCCGACTTGGCACCGGCCTGCTCGATCGCCTCGGGGTTCGGTGCGTCATAAACGCAAAACGTCTTGGCCCGGTCTGTGGTGACCAAAGAGGTGATCCAGGTAACGCCGAGCTTGGCGTTGTTGGCCACGATCTTGGCCCGGATCTCGTTTCCGGACTCGCCGCTGGGAAGGTTGAGACCCTCTGGAAAGGTGCGTTCGACGACGTAACGAGGCATGGTGTGCTCCTTGAAAGTGGCTGCCCGCATCCAACTTCGTTGGCTACAGATCAATTGTGGATAATTCCGATCTGTATTGTCATGTATAGCACCGACTAAATCAAGTCGGTTGACCAATTCGCGGTCCGCAGGCTTCGAGGAGCCACTATCTCGACGCCATCTCGACGCCATCTCGACGCCATCTCGCCACCGCCTCGTCGGTGCCTCGTCGGTGCCTGGGCGACATCGCGCTACCGTGAACGGCGCCGTGAAGCTGAACCTCGACGAAGACGAACTGGCGACGTGTGTGAGCTGCGGACTGTGTCTGCCGTACTGCCCGACGTATCGGGTCACCGGCGAGGAAGCACTGTCACCCAGGGGTCGGATCGCGGCGATGCGAACCGTGCACCTCGAAGATGCGCCGGTCACGCCGGAGTTCGTGCACTTCATGGAAACGTGCGTTCAGTGCCGCGGCTGCGAGCCGGCGTGTCCCAGCGGAGTGCCTTTCGGCCACCTGATGGAAGGCACCCGCGAGGTGCTCGCGGATCAACGGCGGATCACCCGGTGGTGGCAGCGGCTGGGTTTCAAGGTGCTCACCCAACATCGCATGTTGCTCGTCGGTAGCACCGTGT
>JBDSMK010000165.1:0-2720 GCA_039915905.1 Ilumatobacteraceae bacterium | reverse complement strand
TCGAAGAACCCGCGGGCCTGGCCGGCGAAGATTCCGCGTGCGCCCATGTCGCGCTCGCTGTCGACCGGCTCTCGCAGGTTCGCCGGACGATCCGGCGCAACCGGTCGATCGGTCAGCTGCGTGTCCCACGCGCCGAGCGCGGCGTAGTGGTTGCCGAATCCGGGCGTGACCCTCCCGGCGGCCACGACGAGACGATTCCACGAACCAACGATCTTCGAGCGGCGGCCGTCGAGGGCAGCCTGCACCACATATCGCGCGACGCGTTCGGGCTCGTAGATCGGTGGAACAGGTTGCGGGTGGCGATCCATGGCGGTCTTGCACCAGCCGAACTGCGTCGTGTTGACCGCCGGCATGTGCACCATGCCGATCTTGACGTTGCTGCCCTCATGGAGCAGTTCGGCACGGATCGATTCGAAGAACCCGCGGCAGGCGAACTTCGAAGCGCAGTATGCCGACTGCAGCGGGATCCCGATGAACGCCAACGCCGAGCCGATGTTGACGATGTTGCCTCTGTCGCGCGGGCGCATGTACTCGAGGGCGGCGAGCGTGCCCCACACCTGACCGAGGAACGTCACCTCGACCGCCCGCTGGAAGTCCGCCGGGTCCACGTCCCAGGCCGGCGCGAAGACCGTTGTCATCGCGTCGTTGACCCACACGTCGATTTCGCCGAACTCGCTCTCTGCCCTCTGCGCTGCTGCGGCGACCTCGGCGTAGTGGGCCACGTCCGTCGGAATCACGAGGGCGCGCTGGCCACGCGCACGAACTTCTGCTGCGGCCGCATCCAGGCCGGCCTGCCCTCGGGCGAGCAGGACGACGTCGAACCCCGCATCGGCGAACGCGACGGCTGTCGCCCTACCAATTCCGGCGGATGCACCGGTGACCACCGCGATCCTGGATCCCGACTTGGCCCCGGCAGTTTCGTTGCCGGTCACGCTGTCACTCGGCATCGTCGTGTCCGAACGCAGAGCCGACCCGAGCGAACAGTTCGGCAGCTACAGCGCGGGCGCTGTTGGTGACCACCTGCCGAGCGTCGGGGTCGCCCTTCAGAACGGCAGCTGCGACGCCCTTGGCCTGCTCGAACGACACGTGAGCTGGCAAGGGTGGCACGTTCTTGTCGGTCAGCACGTCGAGCACGACGGGACGGTCGGAACGAAACGCTTCCTGCCATGCCGTCTCGACGGCATCCGGCGTCTCTACACGAATGCCCTTCAAACCGAGCACCTCCGCGTATTTCGCGTAGTCCATGTCCTCAACCAGTTGAGCTGTGTCCCAACGCGGGTCGCCGGCCTCGCGCATCTCCCACGACACCTGGTTCAGGTCGTTGTTGTGTAGGACCATCACCACGAAAGTCGGTGACTGCCATTCCTGCCAGTGGCGTTTGACGGTGATCAGGCCGTTCATCCCGAGCATCTGGAACGCGCCGTCACCGATAGTGCACACGACTGGTCGATCCGGATAGGCGAACTTCGCCGCGATCGCGTACGGCATCGCTCCGAGCATCGTGGCCAGGCTCCCCGACAAGTTGCCCATCTGGTTGCGTCCGAGCTTGATGTGATGGCCGTACCAGTCGGCCGTGCTGCCGGCGTCAGCGGTGATGATCGCATCGGACGGCAGCAGTCGGTTGAGGTGATGGAAGACGAGTCGTGGGTTGATCGGGTCGGCTTCCACCATCGCCGCCTTCTCGTTCATTGCGTCCCAGGTCTTCATCCCCTCAGCTGCCTTCTCCTGCCAGCTGAGGTCGGCGTTCTGGTCGAGCAATGGGAGCAACGCTGCCAGCGTCGTCTTCGAGTCGCCCCACAGGTTGACCTCCATCGGGTAGCGCAGACTCAGATGGCGGGGGAGCAGGTCGATCTGCACGCCTCGTGCTTGCCCCTTCGGCGGGAGGAACTCGCTGTACGGATAGTTCGTGCCGACCATCAGCAAGGTGTCGCAGCTCTGCATCATGTCCCAACTCGGCTTCGAGCCGAGGAGTCCGAGCTGCTGGGTGTGATACGGCACATCGCCAGGTACGGCGCCCTTACCGAGCAACGCAGTGATCACGCCCGCGCCAAGTCGCTCGGCTACCGCCAGCACCTCGTCGGTTGCATCGAGGGCGCCCTGGCCGACCATCATCACGACCCGCTCGCCGGCATTCAGCACTGCCGCCGCCCGAGCGAGCTCGTCTGCCGGGGGCGAGATACGCGTCGACGCGTGTCCGACACCAGTGCGCGAGACGAAGTGCTCGACGGCCGGCGCCTCCATCTCCAGGTCCTGCACATCGGCGGGGATGATCACGACCGTCGGCTTGCGCGACGCCTTGGCGATGCGGATCGCTCTGTCGACCACCAGTTGGGCCTGCATCGGGGTGGTGATGGTCTTGACGTATTCGGCGACATCGCCGAACAGCCGCTCCATGTTCAGTTCCTGCTGGAAGTCGCTGCCCATCGCAACTCGAGCCTGCTGTCCGACGATTGCAACCACCGGCTGGTTGTCGCACTTCGCGTCATACAGACCGTTCATCATGTGAACCGCTCCGGGACCCGAGGTCGACATGCACACGCCGACCTCGCCCGTGAACTTGGCATGTGCGGTGGCCATCAGCGAGGCCATCTCCTCGTGCGTCGGACGGATGTATCGAAAGTCTTTTCCGTCCTTCTCCGCACGACCGAGCGCTCCGTCGAATCCGCCGATCCCGTCGCCCGGGAACCCGTAGAACCGGTGGAGATCCCACTCGATCAAGC
>JBDSMK010000149.1:0-4912 GCA_039915905.1 Ilumatobacteraceae bacterium | reverse complement strand
AGGTACCGCGACCACCGTTGGTTACGTGTTGGTCGATGTCGTCGATAACAGTGCTCATGTCGAGCAGATCAGCGTGCTCCCGCGCCACCAAGGCCACGGCGTCGGCAGGGCCCTGCTGGAACACGTCGCCGCCTGGGCACGCCGGTCGCAGTTGATGGCCGTCACCTTGACGACGTTCGCCGACGTTGCCTGGAACCGTCCGCTGTACGAACATCTCGGCTACCGGGTGCTGGCCGACTACGAACTCGGCCCCGGCTTGGCGGCGCGACGTGCCGAAGAATCCCAACGCGGTCTCGAGCCGCTCACCCGGGTGTGCATGCGCCGTGAGCTGAATGACGGCGATGGTCATCCATCAGGTGGGGCTGCATCCGGCGGGACTGCATCCGGCCATCAGGAGGGGGCCGCATCCGGTTGACCTGTGGATTCAAGCTTCGCGCCCCGCTGCGCGCAACCCGGCCCAGGCAAGGTCGGCGACGCGCCGCCCAACGACATCCGGATCGAACACCTCGCCGCGCTCCACCAGGTAACGGCTAACTCCTTCGGCCATGCCGACGAGTCCCTGGGCCAGGGTGCGCCGGTGCAGCGGATCGATGTCGACGTTGATCAGCGGCGATATCGCCTTGGCCGCCGAAGCTGTGATGGCTCGCACCGCCGACGTCGACTCCTCGTCGCGGCTGGCCCTCGAACCGAACAGCAGCAGGAACGAATCGTGGTCCTCCGCCACCCAGCGGAAATAGGCGCGGAAACCCATGTCGGTCATCTCGCGTCCGCCATTGGCCGCTGCGGTGGCCTTGGTGATCGCGGCCAGCAGCCGATCCCCAACCGCGGCCAGTAGTGCCAGGTAGAGGTCTTGCTTGGAGTCGAAGTGCTGGTAGAGCACTGGTTTGGTGACGCCCGCTGCCTCCGCCACGTCGTTCATCGAGGTGCCATGGAAACCGTTGCGGGCGAATACCTGGACGGCCACCTCGACGATCTGTTCACGACGGGCACGGGCGGGGAGACGAGTCGACATATTGGTTACTCCAGGGTAACTGGCATCACCTGGAAGTCATAGACGATCGATTTGGGACCCGCTTCACACCGGCGATCCACATCGCATCGTGTCGGGTCCAGTCCTTGGAGCGCAGTTCAGCGCCCGTGCTCGCGGTCATCCCGCTCAGCCGCCTTCACGCCGTAGCCGAGCACGATTGCCGGAGCCAGCAGGATCGAACCGACCACCATCGAAACGAGCACGATCGTTGCCACTGCGCCGTTGAAGCCGAGGGCGAATCCGATGACAAACGTGGCAATCGCAACAGCGAACAGCAAATAGCCGATCCTGTTGGCCAGCAGCGTCCAGTGGGCCACTTTCTGGCGTCGAGCCCGCACCGGGTCGACCCAAGGCGTTGTTCCCCGCTTCGCCTCGCCCGTTTCGCCGGTCGGCCTGCCGGAGATCCCACTTGTTGGTTCTCCGGTCGGCTGGCTGATCGGTTGTTTGGCCGACCCGGAGGGCGTTCGCTTGCGCATCCGCCCGGACGATACCCGTCGACTGCCCACCGTGGCATCCTCCAGTTGTGTGCCGGGGTTGGTGCGGGGTTGCTGGGCGGTTGGGGTCGGTAGCGTTGCCCGGCAGATGGAGCCCGTGGTCGAACTGGTTGAGGCGGTTGCCGTGCTCGGACGTTTTCCAGCGGTGGCGGGCGTCTCGATGCGAGTCGACCGCGGCGAGATTGTCTTGCTTCGTGGTCCCAACGGTGCGGGTAAGACCACTTTGCTGCGATTGTGCGCCGGCCTGCTGCCGCTGGAACGCGGCACCGGCCGAGTGCTGGGATGCGACCTCGCCGGGCAACGCCAACTGATCAGAACCCGTGTCGGCCTGTTGGGACACAACAACGGGCTTTATGCCGACCTGACGGTTCGCGAGAACGTGCGGTTCTGGGGGGCCACCGTCGGTGCCAGCAACGAGGAGGTAGCCGCGTCCATGGCCACGATGGGCCTCGACGGTCGCCTTGCATCGGTGCAGGTGGGCCGTCTGTCGGCAGGTCAGAAGCGCCGCACTGCGCTGGCCTGCCTGGTGGCCAGGCGCGCCGAACTGTGGCTGCTCGATGAGCCGCACGCCGGACTCGACGCTGCCGGGCGCGACGAGCTCGATGCAACGTTGCACGCCGCTGTCGCCGCAGGAGCGACCGTGATGGTCGCGAGTCATGAGCTGGAGCGTGCCGGGTCGCTGGCGACGCGGGTCGTGGATGTCGTCGGCGGCGTGGTCGCGCTTGCCGGGCCGACATCAGAGGCAACCAACCTGCGAGCCGCCGATGGCACCGAACACCCAGCCGCTGCTGGCAAACGATGACCTTGATCGCGGTGGCCAGGTTGATGGCGGCCAAGGACCTTCGGGTAGAGCTGCGCAGCCGGGTGGTGCTCAACCAGGTGCTGCCGTTCGCCGCAGTGGTGATGGTTCTGTTCGGCTTTGCGCTGGACAACGACGGCATCCTGCCGCAGGTGGCGCCCGGTCTGATCTGGCTGGCGACGATGTTCAGCCTGCTGATCGTGGTGCAGAGGGCGTTCGCAGTGGAGGCCGCCGACGGCGCTCTCGACGCCTTGCAGGTAGCAGGGGTGCGCCCCGCCGGGATCTTCCTCGGGAAGGCAGCGGCGCTGGCTGTGCAACTGTTCGTACTGCAGATCGGCCTGGTGTTCGGGTCGGTTCTGCTGTTCAACTCAAAGCTCCATCCCGGCGGGTTGGTGCTGTTGCTAGTCACACTTGTCGCCGCGACCCTCGGGATGACATTTGTCGGTACGATCTACGGCGGCCTCGCCGCTGGGGCCACCGGCCGCGAGACCCTGCTCCCGTTGCTGTTGCTCCCTGTGGTGGCGCCAGTCTTGATCGGTGCGACCCGGGCGACCGAGGCGTCGTTGAGCGTAGGAGGCACGTCTATGCGTGAGGGATGGGCATGGATCGCGCTGCTAGCCACGTTTGCCACCCTGTTCGGCATCGGCGGTTCGCTGGCGTTTGGGTCACTGCTGGAGGATCAATGAGAATGACCACGATGCGCGGACCTACATCTACCCGGTTCACACGCGGCCTCGGAATTCTGACTCTCATCGGGATGGCCTGGTTCGTGGCCTTCGGCTTGATCTTCTCGCCCAACGACCAGGTACAGGGCAAGGGCGTACGGATCCTCTACATCCATGTGCCTACCGCTTGGCTTGCCTACCTCGCGTTCATCGTCACCGCCGTGGCCAGCGCGGCATATTCGTGGAGGCGCACCCGCTCACTCACCTGGGACCGCATCGCCGGCGCCAGCGCCGAGGTAGGCGTACTTTTCATGGGTATCACCCTGCTCACCGGCAGTCTGTGGGGCCGGTTGTCATGGGGCACCTACTGGGTGTGGGACTCGCGGGTCACCACAACCGCCTTCCTGTTCATCACCTATGTCGGTTATCTCGCGGTTCGCGGTCTTGGTGGTAGCCACCATCAGCGCGCCCGGCGCAGTTCTGTGGTCGCGCTGCTGGCCGTGTTGGAGATCCCTCTGGTGCACTTCAGCGTGCAGTGGTGGCGGCCGTTGCACCAGGGTGAGAGCGTTTCCAGCGGCAAGCTCAGCGGGTTGATGCTTTTCAGCTTCTTCATCGGCATGATCGTGTTCACGATGCTCTACGCGTGGTTGGTTATCCACCGCCAACGGGTGCTGGCGATGCAGGATGCGCAGGAAGATCGTGGGCTCGACGCGGCGCTTGCCGAACGTCGCAGTGAGGCCGTCGCGATCGCCACAACAGGAGCTTCACGCTGATGCAGACCACGTTCGTCGTCATTTGCTACGTGGCCACCTTCGGTGGCGTCGGCACCCTGGTGGCGCTGATGCTGCGTCGGGCCAGGAGCATCGCCGCCAACCTGCCAGCTGAGGATCTTCCGTGGACCTGACGCCGCGCACGTCCACCGATGTCGCGGAGCCACCGGCGCCATCGAAGCGCAAGCGACCGTGGCCGGCGATGATCGTGCTGGCTCTGGTGCTCGTCGGCGGCGGCGTGGCCGTGTCGAAGTTCCTCACTTCTGCCGTTGATTACTACTGCAACGTCGACGAGATCGGTAGCAAGTCGGGCTGCGAGGTCGGCCGAGAACTGCGCATCCAGGGCACGGTGGACAAGGGCAGCATCTCCAAGAACAACGGTGTCACCGACTTCACTATCACCTTCAACAACAAGTCGATTCCGGTGGTCTACCAGGGTGGTCAGGTCGACCTGTTCCAGGAGTGCATCCCGGTGGTGATCCATGGCAGGGTCGTCGACGGCACCAATGGACAACCGCAGTTCGACGGCACCGAGATCGAGGTCAAGCACTCCAACGAGTACGAGGCAGAGCACCAGGACCGGGTGGATCCAGCCACCGGGAAGTCCGAGTCTGCGGCATGCTCGCAGTTACCAGCCTGAACGGCGTCCTCGGTCACTCAGCGCTGATCGTCGGCCTCGCCGCGGCGATATTCGGGGCGCTCGGGCTGGTGACAGCGGTGCGCACCGGGAATCGCGCACTGCTTCGCGTGGCGCCGCGCTACGCGTGGATGTGCCTTGGCGCGGCCGTCGCCGCGTTTGCCGTGATGGAACGGGCGTTGATCAACCGCGACTGGTCGCTGCTCTATGTACAGCAGGTGGGCTCGAAGTCGACACCGTTGCTGTTCAACGTCACCGCTCTGTGGAGCGCACTGGAGGGCAGCATCCTGCTATGGGTGCTGGTGCTGATGGCCTTCACGGCAGCAGTGATGCATCGCTACCGTCGCCGTCTCGACGACACGCTGGTCGCCTGGGCGATGATCGTGATGTTCACAGTCGCGGCGTTCTTCTTCTTCATCGCGTTCGGGCCAGCCGATGCGTTCAAGAGCGCCGGCGCCCCCGATTTCACCCGCTGCTGTCTTGGGCCGAACCCGCTTCTACAGAACCACGTCCTGGT
>JBDSMK010000128.1:0-12994 GCA_039915905.1 Ilumatobacteraceae bacterium | reverse complement strand
GCTCGGACCCCAGTCGAAGCGGTAGGAGAAAGACGCCTGCGAATATGCCGGCGAGACTTGCACACCGGACTGCTGTGGCTGGGTCACCACAGCAATGACCGGCGGATTACCACTTGTTCCAGTGAAGGATCGGCTCAAGCGGAAGTCGGTTGGCCTGTTTGAAGTCAGTGCCGATGGTGTAGGCGATGGGGAACAGCCCTGCCTGGGTGTACTTGTCGTATGGGATGCCGAGCACTTCAGCGGCCTGCTTCTCGCCGTCGTTCATCAGGTGGATGGTTGTCCAGGCAGTGCCGAGCGCACGTTCGCGAGCGGCCAGCATGAAGCTCCACACCGCCGGAAGCAACGAGCCCCAGGCACCGGCGCCGTGCGCCGCAGGAATGTTGTCGAGGCGCCCGGCGATGCATGGAATCATCATCACCGGCACACGGTGGAAGTTTTCCACCAGGTACATCGCGGATTCGGTGACCTTGTCCTTCTGGTCGTGACGAGGATCGCCTTCCTTGTACTGGTTGACAGCGGCCGCCACGGCGTAGAGCGCGAAGTTCGCCTTGTAGATGTCGGCCAGGGCCTGCTTCTTGGCGGGGTCGGTGATCATTACCCACTGCCAACCCTGACTGTTGCTACCAGTAGGGGCCTGCAACGCGATCTGGAGGCACTCTTCGATCACCTCGCGCTCCACCGGGCGGTCGAAGTCGAGTCGCTTGCGCACGGCTCGGGTGGTGGTCAGGACTTCGTCGGCGGAGAGGTTCAGCTTCACGTCATCGATTGTGCCACGCGGGAACTATTGTTTGGCCATGCGCGTCGTCACGTTGGCACAGTGCGTACGTCAGCACGTCGGCACGGTGCGTACGTGGGCTACGTCGAGCTGAACCGCGCCAACTGGGACAGTCGGGTGCCGTTGCACGCCGTTGGCTACGGCCTCGCCGACTTCCGCGACGATCCGCAGCACCTCTCCGCCGTGGTGCGCTTCGATATACCACGACTCGGGTCCGTGGTCGGTCTCGACGGCGTTCACCTGCAATGCCACATCGGCACCGACACGTTGTCGTTGGTGCGGCTCGGCGCACGGATGACCGGACTCGATTTCTCGGCACCTGCGATTGATGTGGCTCGCCGGTTGGCCGCCGACTGCGCGGCGACGATCGATTACGTGGAAGCGGAGGTGTACGACGCTGTGGCGAGACTCGGTGGGGCTCGATTCGATTTCGTGTTCACCGGTGTCGGTGCCCTGTGCTGGCTGCCCGACATCGCCCGCTGGGCGAAGGTGGTAGCCGCTCTGCTGCGTCCTGGTGGCCGGCTGTTCATCCGCGAGGGCCATCCGATGCTGTGGTCGCTCTGTGACCCGCGCCCAGATGATCTGTTAATCGTCGAATATCCGTACTTCGAGGTGCCCGGCGGAACCAAGTTCACCGAGACGTCCACCTACAGCGGTCCGCCCGAGGAGCTGACGTCGCCCGATACGGTGCAGTTCAACCATGGTCTCGGCGAGATCATCGCCGCCCTGCTCGCCGCTGGCCTGCGCCTGGCAATGCTGGAGGAGCACCGCAGCGTTCCGTGGCCGGCGCTTGGCTCGGCGATGGTCGAGGGCGTCGATGGCGAGTTCAGGCTGATCGATCGTCCGGAGCGGGTGCCGCTCAGCTATACGCTGCAAGCCGTCAAGGACTGATCCGAGGCACCGGCAGCAGCCGTCTAGTTGATGGGCTTGTACCTGTCGAACTCAGGCGTCAGGTCTAGGCCTCACTAGCGCTGGCACGGGTCGATAGTTTTCGGGGTTGCATCGATGAGCGCGCCGACGATCGAGAGTCGCGATGGAAGCGGACCCTGTGACTGTCGTAAACACCCGTAGTCAGGTGATCCCGCCAGTATGGGCGAATAGGTGGCGACACCGGAGCCCCCTTTGGGGGAGGTTTGCGACACCGACACATCAGGATTGGCGGAGCTCCCGGATCCAATGGAGGCCTCATCGGCTGCGACGCCTGTTGACGACCTATGAGCGAGCCCCGGCCTCCTGGCTGCCCATACGAGAGCGCGACGATGAGTATCGTCAGGCAAACACTGAAGCGCGGACTTGTATGTGGGGTGCCGGTCGTTGCAAGTGAAGTTCGTAGCGTCTGGTTGGTCGCCGGTCGGTTGGCTCATGAAACGCCTGCCGCCTACAGGTTGGTTCTCCTGGGGTTTGCCTTCCGACCGGTGACTGGTTGGGGTCTGACTCAACAGAGGAATGGTCCCGCTGGTCGGGTCTCGAAGTCGGCATTCCGCCCGCTGCTCTTCACGAACAACACCTCAACGGACGGAGATGTCGGTGATCATCGGGGTTGACCCGTACAAGAGCTCGCACACGCCACGGCCGTCGACCCGGCGACGAACACGCCGGTCGCATCGCTGCGGGTGGTGTCGTCGCTCGCCGGCTATCGCCAGTTGCTGCGTTGGTCGCAGTAGTTCACCGATCGGCGACGGGCGGTCGAGGGTGCCAGCGGACTCGGTCGGCGTCCGACGTGTGGATGTGTCGGCCACGGCAACGGCGCGGGCGCGCGAGTTGTCGCGTGGCAGCCGCCGCAAGACCGATGTGATCGACGCGGCAGCCGCCGCCAGTGTCGCCGCGTTAACGCACCCGTCATCGGCTATCGCGCAGCGGTGATCGGCAACTCAACTCGGCGATCCATCTGATCGCCATCACCCAGGTGCGCATGCGGGACAGCATCGGCCACCGTTAGTACGACACCAAGATCGGCGAGTGCAGGCCCCGCAACGAGGCCATGCGCTGCCTAAAACGGTGCCTCGCCAACCACATCTGGCGACTCATGATCGCCGACGAGCAACGAATCACCCAGCATCGAGACGATCCCAAAATGCTGCTTGACAAACACGGAGGAATCCCGGGATCGGTGACTGCTCTCGGGCCGGCAAGATCAACCGTCATAATGTCGCCGAGATGGATGTCGCGCTCGGGATTCGGTGAGCGGCGCACTGTACGACCTGATCAGCACGGTCGGTACCGACAACAGAGCCACGCTCCACAAGCGATTCGCATCCAACAACTCGTACCGCAACCAGCGTCAAGGATCCTCAAATCGGTGGCGTCCCGAAGCCATTCGAGGATTATCGCCTCCTGCTGCGAGGACATGCCGCCGCGTTCCGCCTCTCGCTATTGGGAGTTCCATCTGTTCCAGAAGGTTTGAGGGCTCGGCCACCTGCCGGCGCGCTTCGGACCGTCGCGGCCGGCGTGGATCGTCAAGGTGTCCCTGTCAACGGTTTCACGGCGGCAGTTCTCGGTGTCAGGCGACGGCCGGCCGTCTGCGACCCCAGCTCGGCGACGGTCTCCAGCCAGCCACTACGAGGCGAGGCATCGGACAGCCGCCGTACCAATGGAGGCCGGTGAACGGTTCGGCTCAATGGCTGTCGCTGCCTTCAACTCGGGTCACCGGCACTTGTTACGCGCACTTGTAATAGGGTGGCGTCGATCAGTCGTTCGAAAGCGTCAACGTAGATGCCTCGCGAGTCGTTGTCGCGGCCGACGATCGAGAGTCCCCACAGCAACCCGGCGATGATGAGATTGAGGTGTTCGGCGTCTTTCGGAAGGAGTTCCTCACGGTCGATCGCCCGTCGAGTGACTCCGGCGACGAAGTCTCGTGAGGCCTCGGGGTCGAAGTTCTCGTCGAGTTCGCGCGGGGTGAGATCGGATTGCGCTCGTATCGCCAGGGCGGTGATCTCGTGCCGATCGGCCATGATCCCGAGCGCGCAACGGAGCATCGCGCGGAGTTCGTCACGCACGGTCGGCTGACCGGCAACAGCGAGCTCATACCGGTCGTAGGCCAGTTGGATGGCATGCTGAAACGCTTCGATGTAGAGCGATCGCTTCGAGCCGAAGTGGTAGTACACAGTCGCCGCGGTCACGCCAGCCCGCTTGCAGATCAAGCGGGTCGGTGTTCCGGCGAGGCCCGCCCCGGCGAACTCGACGAGCGCCGCCTCGAGGATGACGAGCCGGGTCTCACGACTGTCAGTGTCGCGGGGTCTTCCGGGTCGGCGGCTTTCCTCGCCTGAATTTTCCGGTGTCGAAGGCGCATCGACCAGCGTTGAGGTTCGTCTTGTCGGATAGCGCCTCGCCGGCTCGGATAGGTGCGCTTCATTGGCCTGGCCTGCCAGGCGTTGGTCGTCCACACCCCGCAGCGTATGGGTGGATAGATCCGTTCGCTGTCGACGCCTCCTGAGCCGAGGACCGCTTGATGCGATGATCACTTGAGTATCACGCCGACGGCCGCGTCGTGGGGCGACCTCTGATCCGACGTCCAGCGCTGGCTCACGTCGCGCTGAACTTGACTTCGTTATAGAGCGATGTAATAATTCGCTCAGGCAGCCGTCGCCGATGGCTGTGGTCTTCTAGACGTTCGGGGGAACGCCCATGACTTCCACTCCGGTACCTACAGCGTCAGTCGAAACGGCATTGGCCGATCTTCGTGAACACGGCGTGGCGATTTTGGAGGGTGCACTCGACGCCGCCGAGACGGCCAGTGTTCGGTCGCGCTTGCTAAGCGCCGCCGACCGGTCGGAAGCTCGAGGTTTCCCGACAACCAACTACGAGTTCGACCCCGATGGCCGCAACGTCCGGGTGTTCATGCTCTTCAACCTCGATCCGATCTTCTTGGACCTGATCGTTCGACCAATTGCACGCACGTTCGTGCACGCAGCGATCGGCGAGGAGTTTTCGATTTCCAACTTCAGCGCCAACGTCCTCGGACCAGGTGCCGGGTCGATGCTGTTGCACGCCGACCAGGGCTATGCCACCGAGCCATGGCCTCCCGTGCCACTTGCCGTCAACGTTGGCTGGCTGCTCGACGACTTCACAGCGGAGGTCGGCGCAACGCAATACGTGCCCGGCAGCCACCTGATGGGGCACAACCCGGAACCGGGCACGTCCTATGAGACGGTGTCCGTGGAAGCACCTGCCGGGTCGTTGCTCGTCATGGACGGGCGGATCTGGCACCAGAGCGGCATCAACAGCACGAGCGACCGCCGTCGGGCCGCCCTGTTCGGGTACTACGTCCGCAACTGGATCCGACCCCAGGTCAACTGGAACGTCTTCTTGGACCCCGAAGTTGCCGCGTCGCTCGATCCCGAGATGCTCGACCTGCTCGGCTACCGCACCGGCTACGTCGACCTGATCGGTCAACACAAGGTGGCGGCGAACTAGCCGCAGATCTCGTCGCATCACCCGCGCCTCGTCGAGGCGCTCACCGATTGTCTCGCTTACACACATTTGTCTTACTTCAACGCTGCATCCGCAGCACCTTCACAAGGGGAACACACATGACATCACGAGTCCGCATCGCCGCAGCTGCGCTCACCGTCGCCGTTTTGTCGCTCGCTGCGTGTAGCAGCGACAACACCGGAAGCAAGAACACGGTTGCGCCAGCCGCCACATCGGCCACGACTGGTGGCGGTAGCGGCGGCACCGCCACCACTTCGGGAAGCTCACCATCGGCGGTCACACGCCCGGCGTCGACAGGGCCGGCCGACAACAGCTTGTCTCCGGTTGTCGTCGGAGTAGACAACCTCGAGTCATCGGCAGCGTCATTCAAGTCGACTCGTATCGGCTTCCAACAGGGTGCGCAATACGTCAACGAGCAACTCGGTGGTATCAACGGACACCCGTTGAAGGCCGACGTCTGCAAGGTCGACTTGGCTCCGGCTTCATCCGTGACGTGCGCCAACAACTGGGTGCAGAACAAGGTCGTGGCCAACGTGCAGGGCGTGAACCCGAACGCGCCGAGCCTGTTGCCGATCCTCCAAGGCGCGGGGATCTCGATCATTGTCCCAGCACCACAGAACGCCCAGTTCAACAGCGCCGTTGGCGAGGCCTTCTCGGTCCTGCCGTCAGCGTTCGAGTACTACGTCGACACCCTCGTCGCGATGAAGAACGAAGGACTGAAGAAGGTCGCCCTCGTCTCACCTCTCGAGCAACCCGGCGTTCAGGAGTACGTCGACCTCGGTAAGGCGGTCGGCTCCAAACTGGGTCTTGACATCACGGTTGTGACTCTGCCGCAGGTCGTCAACGATTACACCGCGTTTGCTGCCACGGTGCTCGCATCGTCACCTGAGGGCGTAGTGGTGCCTACCGCTGCGGACAGCATCTGTGACGGCCTCCTGCCGGCGATCCGCAAGAACGGCTTTCAGGGCCCCGTGTTCCTGTCAGCGTGCACGCACTTCGCCCAGATCCTTCCGCCGGAGCAGGTGAACAACGCAATGGCGTTCGTCACAGCCTGGCTTCCGGCTATCGCCGAAGCCGCGCCGGCTGACATCAAGGCGGACGTCGACATCTTCACCGAGTACATGGCCAAGCAGTCGGAGATCAAGGAGTCCGAGTACGACATCGCCTGGTACGGCTTCTTCACCGCAGTAACCGCAGCCGACATGTTGCGCCAAGTCAACGGCGATGTGACAGCAGCCTCGGTGAAGGCCGAGCTGCCGAAGGTCAAGGGCCGCATCTTCCTCAATGGTCTGCCGTACGACTGCAGCGGAACGGCTTGGCCCAACACGACTGCTTGCTCCAAGGGGGTCCAGGTCCTGAAGTGGGGAGCAGACGGCAAGGCTGCCCTCACCTCATGGAGCCCAGTCGACCCGACCGCCTACTACGACCTCGCCAAGTGACGGACAGGCGCTGAGTTGGCACTGCGAGCGATGAACCGACAATGAATCAATACGTCCTGTTCTTGTTCTTGGGTCTCGGCCTCGGGGCGGTCTACGCGTCGATCGGGATGGGACTCGTGCTGACCTACCGCGGCACCGGAGTCATCAACTTCGCCGTTGCCGCCGTCGCCACAGTGCCGGTGTACGTGTACAACGAACTGGAACGCAACGGTCAGTTCAAGGTGATCGCCGGGATCCCGGCGATCACCACTGGCACGCCGTCCAAACCGGTCGCGCTGCTTGTTGCCCTGGCAGTCGCCGGTGCGCTCGGCGCACTGATCCACTTCGCCGTGTCGAACCCATTAAGACACGCACCGGTGCTGGCGCGCATTGTGGCGTCGGTCGGCGTGCTCGGGATAGTTGCGGCCAATCTCGGCCTCGCGTTCGGCACGGAGACCCGCAACGTTGTCGACCTCCTGCCTGGCACTTCGGTGACGATCGCCGGCGCGACGATCCCTGTCCCGCGACTGTGGCTCGTTGCGTTGACACTGCTGGTAGGCGGCGCCTTGGCGGCTTGGACTCGCTTGAGCAAAACGGGTTTGGCCATCCAAGCGTCGGCCGAGAACGAGCGCAGTGCGGGCCTTGCAGGCCTGTCGCCACAGCGTCTGGCATTGGTGACGTGGATGCTGGCGACGGTCTTGACATCGCTCGTGCTGGTGTGCGCCGGCTCGATCCTGAGCCCGCTGACACCAAGCGCAACGCAAATCTTGGTGGTCCCAGGTCTCGCAGTGGCGATCGTCGGCCGGCTTCGATCGCTGGTCCTGGCGCTCGTTTCCGGGCTCGTCATGGGTGCGCTGACAGCTGTGCTGACGTACATGTCGGGCGTCTACACATGGTGGCCGTCATGGGCTCGCCAGGGCATATCGACGGCGATTCCGTTCATCGTGATCGTGATCGCGCTGTACACCGTGGGAAGCAGCATTCCGTCGCGCGGCGACGAGGCAACGTCCCCGCTGCCGCCGGTGGTGCTGCCACGCAACCGGCCATGGATGGTGGCGTTGTTGACAGTCGCTGCGTTGGTGGCGCTGCTCGGGTTTACAGGTACTAACCGGTTCGGGCTGATCACGACCTTGGCATCGCTGTTGATCATGCTGTCGATAGTCCTGCTCACGGGAATGGTCGGGCAGGTGACCCTGGCGCAGGCGGCATTCGCCGGTGTGACCGGTTTCGTCCTGATGAAGCTGCAAGACGGGGTGCCGTTTCCGCTGTCGGCGATCATCGCGATCGTCATCGCCACCCTCGTCGGCGTCGCCGTGGCGCTTCCCGCGCTGCGGATTCGCGGAGCGCAACTCGCCGTGGTCACGTTGGCCGCGGCGCTCGTGTTGCAGGACCTCGTGTTCAACAACGTCCGGCTGCTGCCAGTTGATCCCCGAATCCCGGCCCCGCACATTGGTGGGCTGTCACTCGCGATCCAGGCTGGCAGCAACATCGCTCGTTGGCAGTTCGGCGTGTTGACACTCACCCTGGTCGTGATCGTGACGGTCGTCGTAGCGAACGTGATGCGCGGCGGCTATGGGCGGCGGTTGCTCGGGGTGCGGTCGAATGAACGCGCCGCCGCGTCTATCGGCATCAGCGTCGAGGCGACCAAGGTCACTGCCTTCGCAATGTCCGCGGCGCTCGCCGGTCTCGGCGGTGTTCTCATCAGTTACAGCTACGGCGCGTTCTCGGCTGCGACGTTCTCGGCTTGGGCCGGCCTGACCGTGCTCGCCGCAGCGTACGTCGGCGGGATAACGAGCGTCAGCGGAGCGATCGTGGCTTCGCTCGGCGTTCAAGGCGGGATTGTCTACGTGCTGATCGCGCCGCACGTGGGCGCTATTCAGTCCTACTACGACCTAGTCGCCGGACTGCTGCTGGTCTTGACGGTGCTGCTCAACCCGAACGGCATCGCCGGGAAGGTCCACGAGGACCTCAATGCGTTCCGCGAACGCCGTCGACGGATCGCCGCCACGCCCCTGGGCGACGACGCCGCCGATGAATCGCGGGCGCAGGCGTGGTCGCCGTCGCCGAGCGTGGCCGAGGTCTCCTCGGCCACGCGGACCATCGGCGACGTAGTACTTCGAGCTACTGGCGTCGGTGTGAACTATGGCGGACTGGTGGCCCTGAACGACCTCGACCTCGAGGTTCGCGCCGGCGAAATAGTCGGCTTGATCGGACCCAACGGCTCCGGCAAGACGACGTTCGTCGACGCAATCAGTGGCTTCGTGCCCGCCCGTGGGCGAGTTGTCGTCGGCGATGCGGAGCTCAACGGCCGGTCCCCGCACGACCGGGCCCGCCACGGTCTCGTGCGGACCTGGCAGTCTCTGGAGCTGTTCGCCGACCTGTCATCGGGCGACAACGTTCGGTTGGCCACCGAAGGTTCCACCCCCTGGCGGCTGCTGCGCGACGCCGTAGCACCGAACCGTGACCGAGCCGCGGCCGCGGAGGAGGCGATCAGCCTCCTCCAGCTCGAGGAATGGGCCGACAAGAAGCCCTCCGAGTTGCCGCTCGGACGCCAGAAACTGCTCGGCGTAGCGCGGGCGTTGGCGATGCGGCCGCGAGTGCTCGTCCTTGATGAGCCGGCGGCCGGGCTCGACAACAACGAGAGCGCCGAATTCGGGCGGTACCTGCGCGCCGTTGCCGCTACGGGCGTTGGCTGCCTGCTCATCGATCACGATATGGGCCTTGTGATGGGTGTGTGTGACCGGGTGTACGTCATCGAGTTCGGTCATCTCATCGCGGCCGGCGCTCCAGACGAGGTGCGTCGCTCCCCGCGAGTGATCGAGGCCTACCTCGGCAGTGCCGCCGACCCTGCCGACGAAGCTATCGCCAGTGTCGCTGGCGCTTTGGCCACCGAGGGTGCGTCATGAGCGCTCTGATCGAGACGGCCGGCCTGTGCTGTGGATACGGGCGATCGACCATCGTACGCGATCTCGACCTGTCGGTCTCCGAAGGGGAGATCGTGTCTCTGCTCGGAGCGAATGGGGCCGGCAAGACGACCACGCTGTTGACCCTCGCGGGCGTGCTCAAGCCGCTTGGCGGATCGGCGAGCGTTCTGGGGGCTCCGTTGCGCAAGCCCGAACCGCATCGCGTGGCCAACCGCGGGTTGACCCTCGTGCCGGAGGGGCGTGGCATCTTCTACCAGCTGACCGTGACCCAGAACCTGCGGCTGCGCGAGCGCCGGGCGTCGACCGTCACGACCGACGAGGTGCTCGATACGCTCCCTGCGCTCCGCCCGTTGCTCGCCCGCAAGGCAGGGCTCCTATCTGGCGGCGAACAGCAGATACTGGCCATCGCCGGCGCGCTGCTCGGCGACCCCCGCGTCATCCTGCTCGATGAGATGAGCCTCGGGTTGGCGCCGAAGATCGTCGAAGGGCTGTTCGTGCTGGTCCGCTCGATCGCCAAGGAACGCGGCACGGCCGTGCTGCTCGTAGAGCAGCAGGTCAAGTTGGCACTCGAGGTCGCCGATCGCGGCTACGTGCTAACCCGAGGTCGCGTGACGGCTCAGGGATCAGCGGCGGAGCTGCGCGAAAACGCCCGTCACATCGAGAGCAGCTACCTCGGAGACACCACCGACGTTGACGTCGCCGGCATGGGCGTCGCAGCGATCGGGACAGTCCACGAAGGTACGAGGAGGTACACCTGACATGACCACGGTGCAACAACCTAAGCGGTTGGAGTCGGTCGACCCATCGAACCTGGGGGCTAAGTCCGAGCGCTGCGCCTCCGAGTTTGCAGCAACTCGTTGGGCGGAGCTGAAACGCCTCGGTTTGCTCGGCAACATCGCCGAGCTTGAGAGCAATGGCCTGACGGTGATTCCGCCGGCGAAGGTCGCCGACGAGGCGTTCATCACCCGCCTACGCAAAGCCGTGATCGACGTCGCGGCACGTCGCACCGGCGAGGTCATCGATGTCGCCGGAGCGACAGACGAGGTGTTCGCCGGCGGTTTCGGTCGCCAGATGTTCTTCTTGCTGTTCGAGGACCACGTGTTCCAAGAGGCGGTCATGAACCCGGCCGCACTGGCGATGGCGACCTACCTTCTTGGCGAGAGCTGCGTCCTGTCGAACTGCCTCGCCGGCTTCAAAGGCCCAGGCGGCGACGACCTGCCGATGCACTCCGACAACGTCATGATCCCGGCGCCGTTCCCGCCATACGCGCAGGTGTGCAACGTCACCTGGGCGCTGACCGACTACGGTCCCGGCTCCGGTGAGTTGCAATATGTGCCGGGCAGCCACCGCTTCGGCCGACACCCGGCGCCCGGCGAGGCCCACGACGAACTCGTCACCGTGCAGGCTGCCGCTGGGTCGATCATCTTCTGGCACGGCAATACCTGGCATGCGGCACTGGCCCGCACGGACCCCGGCCTGCGGATCAACCTGATCGTGGCGATGATGCGTCCATACCTACGGCCTCAAGAGGTCTACAAGGAAACCGTCACCGCCGAGATCCTCGCCAACAACCCGCCGCGGTTCGCGACGCTCGTCGGTCAGGCCCACAACTACGGGTGGCGCGAAGACGGCCCCCGGGTGATAGCGGGCTCGTACCTGCCGGGCCTCAACCATCAGTTCGACTGAAAGGACCATGCCATGCAATGCGGAGACCCTGCCTGGACCCAGGCGCTGCGAGACACGTTCGAGACGACGCTCGTCGCGGCCGGCGCCGATGCCACCGACGTACACTTCTCGATCTCCGAGCAGTACGACGCCCCACCCGAGGACCTGGCGCCGGACTCGGGGCCGCTCGGATGGACATGCCGGATCGTCGGCGGCTCGATCATCGAGTTCAGCCGCCAGCCGCAGCCGGACGTCGATTTGCGGGTCCGCCTCGACTACGCAGTCTTTGACGAACTCGCCCGGATCGTCGTCGATGGCGACTCGGCGACCCAGGTTCGGATGGACGAGCGCGCCGGGCAGGCGATTCAGCAAGGCAGGATGAGCGTTGACGGCTCGGCGGCCGGCGCGCCCCCGTGGCTGATGGCCGCTGTTCACGACACGATGGCGAGGACGATCCTCGCCGCTACCCAGGAGGACTCCCGCTGATGAATCCGCAAGACATCGACGAGCTTCGGCGCGGCTTTCGTGACGACGGTGCGATCGTCGTGCGAGGCCTGCTGGACTCGGATGGTGTAGCCCTCGCCGAGGCCGCCTTCCGCTGGAGCATCGAGCACCCGGGACCAGCCGCCTCCCACCCGTTCGAAGGAATCGACGGGGCGTTCTACCAGGATCTGTGCAACCCTGACGCGCCGGGCAACGACCACTACCTGTCGATGCTCCGCGGCACCCCGATCGGTGAGCTGATCAGTCAGCTGTGGGACGACCCCGAGCTGTGGTTCATGTATGAGCAGGTCTTCCTCAAGGAGGGTGGCGAGAACCGTCGCACTCCTTGGCACCAGGACGCGCCGTATCTGTGCGTCGAGGGTGACCACCTCGCAGTCGTGTGGATCACGTTCGAACACGTCGCCCGGGAGGATTCGCTCGAGTTCGTACGCGGCTCGCATCGTCAGACGTTGTACAACACGTCCGCGTTCGACGCCATCGACGAAACTCTCCCGCTCTACGAAGGGCTGCCTCGCCTCCCCGACATCGAGGCTGATCGTGACGCGTTCGATATCCTCTCGTGGGAGATCGAGCCGGGCGACATCCTTGTGTTCCACCCAGCGATGCTGCACGGTGGCGCGCCGACCCACCCGGGTAGCCGCCGCAGGACGCTGACCTTGCGCTTCTTCGGTCGCGACGCCGTCTATGTCGAACGTCCCGGCAACGGCGTCGCACCGATGATCGAAGGGCTGCACGAACGGCTCCGCCCGGGCCAATCGTTCCGCGACGACGCATTCCCCGAGCTCACCGCCGACAACAGCCGATGAGCGCGACCGACGATGTCGTGGAGATCCAACAGCTCCTCGCCCGATACAACCGTGCCGCGGACAGCGGTGACGGCGCAGGGTTCGCAGCGACCTTCACCGTCGACGGTGAGTTGGTCACGCCTGACCGCACCTCGATGGGGCGCGACGCCCTGATCGAGCTTGGCGCCACCGTGCACACCGCCGTCCCCGGCATCCGCCACTGGGTGAATAACCATGTCGTCGTCGTCGATGGCAACGACGCCGCTGCGACCGCCTACGTCATCGTGCTGATCACCACACCCGGCGGCGCACCATCGATCGTGGCATCAGGCCGGTACCAGGATCGGCTGACACGTGAAGCCGACGGCTGGCGATTTCGGAGGCGTGAATTCATACCGGACTGATCGCCCAACCGGGTCCCATAACCATCCACGTCTTTTACCTCCACCACCCCTCGAAAGGGACGACACCATGACCGAGACACCCACCACG
>JBDSMK010000121.1:0-8165 GCA_039915905.1 Ilumatobacteraceae bacterium | reverse complement strand
CACCGAATCGAGCCGATGGGCCTCACGGCCGACGACGACGGCGGCGATCACAAACGTGATCAGCGCTCCAGCGAGGATCAGAACAAGGGTGATCGCGGGCACGAAGTCACGCTATCGGTGACGTCGTGCCCGACCGAGATCCGTCAGATTCGTCTTGCTACGGAACCCGACTTCGTCAGATTCCGATGCGCTGGGCGAGGAGCTCGCGATGGTAGGTGGGGTCGCCGAACAGCAATTCGCTGGACTTGGCACGCTTGAAGTACAGGTGCGCCGGGTGCTCCCAGGTGAAACCGATACCGCCGTGGATCTGGATGTTCTCAGCAGTCGCGTGGAAGTACGCCTCGCTGCAGTACGCCTTGGCCAACGACGCCACCGAGGGCAGCTCGTCGTTCATCTCCGCGGCGCACCACATGCCGTAGTAGGCCGCCGACTTCGCCGACTCGACCTCGAGCAGCATGTCGGCGCACTTGTGCTTGATCGCCTGGAACGAGCCGATCGGCCGGCCGAACTGTACGCGAACCTTGGCGTACTCGACAGCCATGTCGAGGACCTTCTGGGCGCCGCCGACCTGCTCGGCTGCGAGGCCGATCGCGGCCAGATCGAGCACCGTGGAGAGCACCTTCCAGCCGTCGCCTTCGGTTCCGATGAGCTTCGCCGGAGTGTTGGCGAACTCCAACTTGGCCTGCTTGCGGGTCTGGTCCATGGTGGACAGGTTGGTGCGGGTGAGCCCGGCGGCATCGCCTTCGACGGCGAACAGGCTGACTCCCTTGGCGGTCCGCGCAGCCACGATGATCAGGTTGGCGAGATGCCCGTCGAGCACGAACATCTTGGTGCCACTGATCTTCCAGTCGGAGCCAGAGCCGGTGGCCTCGATGGTGATGCCCGACTCGTCCCACTTGCCCGACGGCTCGGTGAACGCCAGCGTGGCGATGGTCTCGCCGCTGGCGATGCCCGGCAGGTAAGCCTTCTTGGCGGCCTCGTCACCGGAGTGGATCAGGGTGTTGGCGGCCAGCACCACCGTAGAGAAGAACGGGGCGGTCCACAGCGAACGGCCGGCCTCTTCGAGCACGATGCCGAGCTCCACATAGGTGAAGCCGGAGCCTCCGTACTCCTCGGGGATGTGCAGACCCTGCAGGCCGAGCTGCTCGGCAGCCTGCGACCACACGGCCTTGTCGAAACCGTCCTCGGTCTCCATCAACTCGCGCACCGCTGATTCGGGGCTCTTGGAGTCGAGGAAGGAACGCACGGTCTTGCGCAGTTCGTCCTGTTCATCTGTGAATGCAAAGTTCATGCCGCGATTGTGCTGTGGGCTCAGTCCAGCCGACGAATCGGGTTGTGTACACTAGCGTACACATGACGATAATGATTGGCATCCGTGAACTGCGTGGCGACCTCGCCCGCCACGTACGTCGCGCCCGGGCAGGCGAACGAGTCGTGATCGCAGAGGGCGGCCGTCCGGCGGCAGCACTGGGTCCGCTCACCGAAACTGTCTCGGGCATTGAACCGCTGATCGCCGCCGGAGCGCTGGTCCCACCACGGCGCACCGATGTCGCCCGTTTGCACACGCCGATCCCGGTGTGGAGCGGAGCCCGACTCGACCGCCTGCTGCGCGAACTGCGCGGCTGACAGCCAGACGATGACCGCTTACTTCGACACCTCGGCGGTGCTCGCTCTGCACCTCGAGACCGCTGCCCGAACTGTTGCCGTAGCAGCCCTCGAAAGTGTCACGTGTACGAGTGCGTTGGCGCTCACCGAAGCGTTGGCACTGATCGACAAGCTCACCGACGAAGCTCTGCTGCGCGCCGACATCGAGGACGAGGTACGCCGCCAGTGGGACCGATATCACATCGTGCCGGTGGACCAACGCTGCCTCGACCGGGCGGCGGTGCTGATGCGCGAGCAACCACTGCGCCTCGCCGACTCCCTACACCTCGCGGCCGCCGATCGGCTCCCCCGGCCGCTGCGTTACGTCACGTTCGACCCCGCCCAGATCCCGGTGGCGTTGTCGCTCGGCTTCGACGTCGTCTCGCTGTAGGCCTGCTGGTCGGTCGCCCAACTGAGGCGGCGCAGCACCTGCGAGACTGGGGTCATGACAACCCTTCATTGGGCCGACAGTCGGTTGGAGATTCACAAGCTGGTCGTCGGATCCTTCGACAACAACGTGTTTGTGTTGCGTTGCCGCGAAACCGGCGATGCGGTGCTCGTCGATGCGGCCAACGAGCACGAACGGCTGCTCGAACTTTGCACCCGACTCGGTGTGCGGCGAGTGCTCGAAACCCACGGCCACTGGGACCACATCCAGGCCGTGCCTGCCATCCGCGAGGCCGGCTACGAGGTCGGCATCAACAGTGCCGATGCGCCGATGTTGAAAGAGTGTGGTTACGACGTGTTCATCGACGACGCCGAGATCATCGAAGTCGGCAAGCTGCGACTGCAGGCGATCACCAACCCGGGACACACACCAGGTTCCGTGAGCTTCAAGGTCGTCGACGCGCCGGTGCTGTTCAGCGGCGACACCCTGTTCCCCGGAGGTCCGGGCAACACCAAGTTCGAAGGTGCCAGCTTCGACGCGATCATCGAATCCATCGACACCCGTCTGTTCACGCTCCCCGCTGACACGGTGGTCATGCCGGGCCACGGGGTGGACACAACCATCGGCAACGAACGCCCGCACCTCCAGGAATGGATCGACCGTGGCTGGTGAACTGCGCTACGACCAGCGTCCGGCCGACCGCAGCCCGATCCACACCGCCGACCTACCGGCCACCCCGACCCGGGACCGCAACATCGTCGCCTCAGCGTGGGTCGAGGCGCCGACTGCACTGACGGACCTCGGAGCCGACCTGCCCGGCAACCCGGAGGCAGAGTACAAGCGGCGAATCGGACGGTGGCTGCTGTGGCGTGCCGGGCCGGCGGTGGGCGGTGACGCCAGGTACTGGGCAGCGGCGGCCGATGCGCTCGACGAGCAGCACACCTTCCGACTGTTCCCCGACTCCAACGGGGACGGTGCCGGCCCGAGCGGCCAGCGGCACACCCGCTTCCGGGCCTGGAAGGAAGACCTCCTAGGCCGCTGACCCCCTCTCCCACAGGTGGGCCCGGGTGACCTCCTCGGCTACTCCCCCACCCGCGGGCGCGAAACAGGCACACATTCGGGGCTCCGGCCACCCGCGGGCGCGAAACAGCCACACGTTCAGGGCTCCGGCCACCCGCGGGCGCGAAACAGGCACACATCCACGTTGGCGGCCACCCGCGGGCGCGAAACGGAACAATCCGGGCACAAGATCGGCACCGCGTGCACCCGGGGCGCTACCGTTCCCGGACACCTTCCCCCAGTCTGTCGTCCAACGGAATGGGGTTCCCGTGAGCTCGAACTGGCGCCACTCAATGAACTCATGGCTCAGCGAACACCATGGAGTTGTATCCGCCGCGGCTCTGCAATCAATGGGCTGCCGAGGAGCTCAGACAACGCGGCTCCTTGCCGCCGGCGAACTCGTGCCGCTGCTGCCCGGCATCTACCGCAGTGCGCAATGGCCACAATCCGCCAACCAGGCGATGTCCGCGCTGTGTCAGCGGAATCCGGATGCGATCATTGCCTTCACGTCGGCCGCCCGCATATGGGAGTTCCGCAAGATCCCCCCTGAAAACGTCATTCATGTTCTGGTCCCACACGGTCACACCCCGGAGATCGCCGGAGCAGTCATTCATCGATGCCGCCGGATCGACAGCGTCGACATCGTCAGGCGGACCGATGGGGTGCGACTCACCAGTCCACCGCGCACGATGTTCGACATTGCTGACATGATCGGACCACATTCCACGGCGTCCGTGCTCGAGCAGGTGATCAACGAGAAACGGTTCACCTTTGGAACGCTCATCGACACGATTGACCGACTCGGTCACCCGTCGCGCCCCGGCACTCGCACGCTCCGTGCCGTGATCGCCTCCCGACCGGCATGGCGCCGGGCGATGCAGTCGGACCTCGAGGCTCGGGTGCTCACCGAGATCACCGCTCAGGGGCTGCCAGCACCCAACTTGCAATATTCGGTCAGTCTTGGGTCCGGGCGCGACATCCGGATCGACTTCGCGTGGCCCGACCAGCGCGTTGCATTAGAGGTCGACCATCCGTTCTGGCACGACGGCGCGTCGGAGTCGCACGCGGACAAGTGCCGTGACCGCAAGCTGAGCGCGATGGGATGGCGAACGCCACGGCTGACCAGCTTTGACGTCGAGAGCGGTCTGCGCGAAGCAGTGCAAGACGTAGGCGCAATCCTTGCGGTCGCCTCGATCGCCTAACCCGCGCTACCCGCGGGCGCGAAACAGACACACATCTAGGTGCTCCGGACACCCGCGGGCGCGAAACAGCCACAAAGCCAGTGCTCCGTACACCCGCGGGCGCGAAAAAGAACACTTGGGGGCAGACGGCCGGGCCGGGCCGGGGGCCGGGGGCCGGGGGCCGGGGGCCGGGAGGCAGACAGCCAGACGAGCCGGGAGGCGCCGGGAGGTGCCGGGAGGCGCTGGGAGGCGGGACCGGGAGGCGGGTCGGTGATGGATCGGGGAACGCATACGATCGATTGGCACTGGTGCCGGATGGGGGAAGCGAGGCAGCGCGGATGCGTGAGATGCATGTCTGGGACGACGAGACAGATCTGTTTGCCCATTCCGTGATCGGCTACGCCATCGAACGGCTGCGAGTGCCCAAGGATCCGCGATGGGGCCAGCATCCTGCCTCGGAGCTGAAGGCCGCACTGGACGGGGTGATCAACAGCACGGGGGTTGGCGGCTTCGAGGCGCTGCGGGTGTTCCGTGATGTGCTGATGCCGGCCTGTCGCCCGATGGACGATCCGATGAACCTCGCATACGTGCCGACCGCACCGACCATCGCGGCAACGATGTTCGATCTGGTGGTCAGTTCGGCGTCGATCTTCGGCGGCCTGTGGGAGAGCGGTGCGGGTGCGATCGCTGCCGAGAACCAGGCGCTCAGCTGGCTGGCGGAGATCGCCGGTTACCCCACCACCGCGGGCGGTGTGTTCGTCTCGGGAGGGTCCGCAGCCAACCTCAGCGCCCTCGTGGCGGCGCGCCACGGATACCTCCAAGACCATGCTCGGCCGGCACGGTTCGCCGTCGCGGCCACCTCTGAAGTGCACGCCTCGGTCCGTGCTGCGGCGCGGGTGATGGACATCGATGTGCTCACCGTGGCCGCCGACGACAACGGTCGGATGACTGGCGCGGCCCTTGGCCGCGCACTCGACGACGAGGAGTCACGCCGTGGCGGCACCGGTGCCAGCAGCAGCGTGTTCGCGGTAGTCGCCACCGCTGGCACCACCAACGCCGGCGCGATCGACGAGCTCGGCGCGATTGCCGACGTGTGCACCGAGCGCGGGCTGTGGCTGCACGTCGACGGCGCCTACGGGCTGGCGGCGCTGGCCTCCACCACCGGCCGCGAGTTGATGCGCGGCCTGGAACGCTCCGACAGTTTCGGGGTCGACCCGCACAAATGGCTGTTCGCGCCATATGACTGTGCCGCGCTGATCTACCGCGATCCGACCAAGGCCGCTGCGGCTCACGCTCAGCACGGCGACTACCTCGACGCAGTGGACCGCGGCGAGTGGAACCCGTCGGACTACGCCTACCACCTCTCGCGACGGGCGCGCGGCCTGCCGCTGTGGTTCTCACTGGCCACCTACGGCACCGATGCATACTCCGCGGCGGTGGACCACACCCTGGTCACCGCCGCCGGTTTCGCCGATGCGGTGGAGGCTCACGCCTCATTCGACCTGCTGATCCGGCCGGAGCTGTCGATCGTGCTGTTCCGCCGGCGCGGTTGGATGCCGACCGACTATCACGCGTGGAGCCGCGAACGCGCCCGCCAAGGTGTCGCCCTCATCGTGCCGAGCAGCTGGCACGATGAGATCTGCATGCGAATCTGCCTGGTCAACCCGCGCACCCAACTGACGGCACTCACCGCACTCCTCGACGACATGGCCACCTACCCGGCTGCCCAGCCGGCCAGCTAGCCGCCGCGTAGCCGGCCACATACCGGGCCTCGGAGGCTCGACCCCGAATCGGGGGGTTTCCACTATGGCCATAGGGGAAATACACTGAACTCCGTGAATGACAAGACGAAGGCCGCCGATCCATTGGCCCGGACGCCGTTGGACGCGATCGCCATTCGCAAGCAGTTCCCGATCTTCCAACGCGAAATCGACGGCAAGCCCATCATCTACCTCGATTCGGCGAACTCGTCGCAGAAGCCACAGTGCGTCATCGACGCGATGAGCAGCTTCACGGAGACCGCTTATGCGCCGATCAACCGCAGCGCGTACCGGCTGGCCGCGGAGGCCACTGACCTGTTCGAGGGTGCGCGCAGCAAGGTGCAACGGTTCATCAACGCCCCAAAGGCGCACGAGGTGATATTCACCAAGAACGCCACAGAGTCGCTCAACCTCGTGGTCCAGTCATGGGCCAGGGCAAACATGCAGGCCGGTGATGCCGTGCTGCTGACCCACATGGAGCACCACGCCAACATCGTGCCGTGGCACATCCTCGCCGCGGAGCGCGGCATCGAACTTCGCTGGTTACCGCTGACCGCGGACGGGCAACTCGACCTCACCGACCTCCCCCGGCTGATCGACGGGGTCAAGGCATTCTCCTTCACTGCGATGAGCAACGTGCTAGGCACGATCACGCCGGTGCGCAAACTGTGCGCTGCGGCGCACGCCGCAGGGGCAATCGCAATCGTCGACGGTTGCCAGTTCGTTCCGCACAACGTCACCGACGTGCAGGCGTTCGGTGCCGACTTCTTCGCCTTCAGCAGCCACAAGATGTGCGGCCCGTCGGGTGTCGGCGTGTTGTGGGGACGTGAGGCGTTGCTCGACGCTATGCCGCCGTTCCTCGGCGGTGGCAACATGATCGACGATGTGCGTCTGGACGGGTTCAGCTGCGCAGAACTACCCGCCAAGTTCGAAGCCGGAACGCCACCGATCATCGAGGTCGTCGGGCTCGGCGCCGCGGTCGACTTCCTCAACGGCATCGGCATGGACGCGGTACGAGCCCACGAGATGGAGGTCTCCGAGTACGTGCTGACCAGCCTCACCGAGCGCTTCGGCGAAGACATCACCATCCACGGCCCGACCAACACCGAGGTCCGCGGGGCGACGTTCAGCTTCGCTTTCCGCGGCATTCACCCGCATGATCTGTCGCAGGTGCTCGACCAGCACAACGTGTGCATACGCGCAGGCCACCACTGCGCCAAGCCGCTGATGCGCGTCCTCGGGGCCAACGCCACAGCCCGCGCCAGCTTCTACCTGTACAACGACGAGCACGACGCCGATGCGCTGGCCGATGCGCTCGACAGCGCCAGCGATATTTTTGCCTTCTAGCCGATCAAGGAGCACCGCCGATGTCCGGCCTGGACGACCTGTACCGAGAGATAATCCTCGACCACTACCGCAGCCCGCGAAACCGCGGCGAACTCGCACCCCCCGCAGCTCACTCTGTTGGACACAACCCGCTGTGCGGTGACGAGATCGACGTCTACCTGCAGGTGGACAACGGCATCATCACCGACGTGAAGGTGGGTGGGCAGGGCTGCTCGATCTCACAGAGCTCAGCTTCGATGATGAGCCAGGCGGTAAAAGGCAAGCCGGTCGCCGATGTGCGTGCACTGGTTCACCGCTTCAAAGGGATGATGACCCTCGACGAATCAGAGCAGTCCGACGAAACCGACGCCAACACCGCAAACGAGGACACGCCCGGCATCGAGCTCGGCGATCTCGAGGCCTTGCAGGGCGTGGTCAAGTTCCCGGTTCGGATCAAGTGCGCCACCCTTGCCTGGAACACGCTGAACGACGCTCTGTCCAAGGCGAACGCCTGAACTGGGCTCATCACCGCGAGCGTGCGTACGCTCGGTGAGGTGACGCCCGCGTTCGACGAGATCAATCCCCACCCCGCAGAGTACGACGAGGATGACGACGGCGAACTGAAACTGATCCACGAGCGTGCCTACATCGTGCGGTCCTACCGACGTGGTCTCGACACAATGGTGCTGCGCGGCGCGGTTCGCGACCAGAAGCCACCTGGTCTGTATGTGCCCGACGATCCGGAACCGATGACGATGCACCACATGCTGGTGGACCTGCAAGTCGCCGTTCCGTCGCTGGTGATAG
>JBDSMK010000103.1:0-3643 GCA_039915905.1 Ilumatobacteraceae bacterium | reverse complement strand
GATCGCCAGCGAATCGAGCATCTGCAGGCCGCCGAGACCAAACAGGCAGCCCCACGGGTCGAGGAGGTCACACCTTTCGACGACGCCGGGCGAGGAGATTCTTCGACGCATCACACGACCGGTCATCGACTCGGCCCAGTACAGGATCTGACCATCCGGGGATAATCCGATGCCGTTCGCATCCCACGCCGGAAACTCAACCTCGACCATTGACGTGCCGTCGGGTTTGCCGTAGAAGATCCCCGACACCAGTGTGGTGCGGCCCCGCGTCATCCCGTTGTCTGTGAAGTAGAAGCCGCCCTGATCGTCGAAGACGATGTCGTTCGGCGCAGCGAACGGGTTTCCCTCGCAGTCCCGGTACAGGTCCGTGACTGCGCCGGTTGCCAGATTGACGGATTGGATGCTCCCGCCAAGGTACAGGTCTCCTGGGTCGGCGCTCATGTCGCCGGTGGTGGCTGCGGCGGCGAACTTACCGCCGTTGTTGCACAGGATGATTGAGCCGTCCGGCGAGATTGCCGCACCGTTTGGGCCACCAGGCACCTCGGCGACGACTTCGACCGAGCCGTCGGGGTATGCCCGGGTGAGACGCATTCCGAGCATCTCGACGAGGATTACCGAACCGTCGGCCATCGCAATCGGCCCCTCCGGAAAGGCCAACCCGGACGTCATTGTGGTCAGTTGAGTCACATCTTCCCCGATCCTTCACGGCGTCGGACCCATCCGATCGGCCGTACTGAGTGAACACCCACATACAACCGCCAGGGACGCCTACTGTCAACACATCGCCCGATCCCCGGAAAAGTGCAATGTGGCTATGGCGACTCGAGAATCGCTGTGATACCTTGCGAGTGAACACTCACTTAGCAGCGACGCGACTGGGCGACGCAGCGCAGGGGATCTACCAGGGGGTCAAATGTCAAGGTTCAATCGTTCGAGTAACCGGCTGGGCGGCCATCGCGGCCACCGGCGGGGCGCGATCGCAGCACTCGTTTGCTTGGCAACGGTCGCCGCGGCGTGCGGGTCAGACAGCAAGAGCACAACAACGCAGCCGTCGGCAACGTCCGCTCCAGCGGCTGAGTCCACCACCTCTGCCGCTACCGCGACCACCGCAGACTCCACGTCTGTCTCCACCGCCGTGGCAACCACGGCTGCGGACGCTCCGACCACCACGGCTGGTCCAGCCTCAGGCGAGCCGGTCACCGTTGGCTTCGTCAACATGGAGAACGGTCCTCTTGCCCAGCCGGCAATTGGGGACGCCGCACGTGCGGCGGTGAGCTACATCAACAAGTACCTAGGCGGCGTCAACGGACGGCCGCTCGCGTTCGATCAATGCCTCACCGACGGCTCCCCGGAGTCGTCGTCGAAGTGCGGCAACCAGTTCGTTGCCGACAAGGTACCGCTGGTGTTGGTCGGCCTCGACTTCGGTGATGCTGCTCTGATGCCGATCCTGAAGCAGGCGAACATCCGGGTGTTCGGCCAGGAGCCGATCACGCCTGCCGATTACCAGACAGGTCAGTGGTTCGCCGGCAGCCAGGTGGGATATGCACTTGGCGCTGCGGTGTTCGTGAAGAACCAGTTGAAGTCGAAGAAGGTAGTCATCTTCAACTACGTCAACTCGAAAGCCAATCGCGACACCTTCATGATCCCGTCGCTGAAGGCTGCTGGAGCCGAGGTGGCCACGGTCGACGTCGACCCGACCCAGCCCGACTTCAGCGTGTTCGTCGCGGCGGCCCTGGCCGAGAAGCCGGATCTGCTGTACGGGTTCCTGCAAGACACCGACTGCACCAAGATGATCACGATCTCCAGGCAGCTCGGATACAAGGGAGACATCCTCGCAGGCAACTGCGGAGCGTTCGTCAAGACTGAACCGAAGGCCTCGGAAGGTGTCTACTCGCTCGGTGACCTGTACAGCCCCGACGATCTGTCGAAGGCCAATGATCGGGCCAAGGCGGATGTCGCCCAGTACCTGGCGCTGATGAAGGAGTTCGCTCCGACCAGGCCACTCAGTGTGTTCACGCAGTTCATCGTGGCTGGTGTGATGAACCTCACGGGCATCCTCAAGCAGGTCGGGCCGGCCAACATCACTGGCGATGCCGTCGAGGCCAAGATGAGCGCAACCACCGACGCGCCGAGCTTCATGGCCGATACGTACAGTTGCGCTGCCAAGGTCTCGGCGGATTACCCGTCACTGTGCGGCGCAAGCGTCCTGGTGTTCCAGGCCAAGGACGGCAAGATGGCGCAGGTCTCCGATTGGATCTTCGGGCCGGACATCTACAAGGCCGGCTGAGGATGAATGTCGACGACCCCCGTCGGGAGCGACCGATGTTGGAATCGATCCAACTCGGCGTTTCCTACGGGGGCGTCGACGCGCTCCGGGACGTGAACATCACGGTTTGTTCAGGAGAGATGGTTGGGTTGATCGGACCCAACGGCGCGGGCAAGACCACGATGATCGACACGTTGAGCGGCTTCGTCCGACCAAGCTTCGGCCGGGTGATCTTTGCCGGCCGCGACATCACCGGTCTGGCCACCCACCGTCGATCGCGGCTCGGCTTGGCGCGAACGTTTCAGTCGGTCGAATCGTTCGAGCCGCTCACGGTTGAAGCGAACGTGCGTGCCGCGGCTGACACCGCCATCGATGACGGCCTTTTCGCACGCCTCCGGCGGGGCTCGGTCATCGATGAACAGATCGGGTCGACACTCGCTCAACTCGATCTCACGAACGTGGCGGACGCCTTTCCTTCTGAGCTGTCCTACGGCCGCCAGAAGCTCGTTGGATTGGCGATGGCGTTGGTGCGCGAGCCGCGCGTCGTGCTGCTCGACGAACCTGCAGCCGGACTCGATGCAGCCTCCATCGAGGTGCTCGGCCGTCAACTTCGGCGAGTACAGCAACGTGGTATCGGGGTGTTGCTCGTCGATCACGACATGGACGTTGTGTTCGGGTTATGTCAGCGTGTCTACGTTCTCGACTTCGGACGCCTGATCGCCGAAGGTCCACCGGAGGTCATTCGCGACGACCAGCGTGTGCGGTCGGCTTACCTCGGTGAAGCCGTCACGATCGAGCCACAGCCATCATGACGACGGGCTTCGAGCGATCATGACCAGGGGTCTCGAGGTGGCCAACCTGTCTGCCGGCTATGGCGGAGCAGATGTGATCAGCAGTGTCGCGATGTGTGTCGCCCCCGGCGAGGTGGTCGGGCTGTTCGGTGCCAACGGTGCAGGCAAGTCCACGACGTTGAACTCGATCATCGGCGTGCTGCGGCCACGTTCAGGGCAGGTGTCGATAGACGGCGAGAAGATGACCCTCTCCGGGCCACTGGAAGCGGCCCGACGCGGCTTGGTGCTGGTACCCGAGGACAGGTGCCTGTTCACCCAGTTGACCGTGGCCGAGAACCTCCGTGTTGCATCTCGTCGTGGTGGGCGCTCGATCGCCGATGTGCTCGACCACTTTCCCGCGCTCGCAGCGCTGATGACGCGCCGCGCAGGCCTGCTCTCGGGTGGCGAGCAACAGATGCTGGTGATCGCCCGCGCGCTGATGACCGACCCGCGGATCCTGCTGATCGATGAGCTGAGCCTGGGCCTGGCTCCGATCATCGTGCAGCGGTTGCTCACCTCGATCAGGGGCTTTGCCGCTGATGGCCTC
>JBDSMK010000087.1:0-2637 GCA_039915905.1 Ilumatobacteraceae bacterium | reverse complement strand
GTGGAGGCCGAGTTTTTCGGCGAGGTCACCACACTCCCGGCGGGCCCCGCCACAGTGGCGTTCCGCACGGGAGCGCCGATCCTGCCGGTGGGCTGTTACTACACCGACGAGTACAACGGACATCTGGCCATCGTGCGCCCGCCGTTGTCGATGGTACGCACCGACGCCGGCCTGCGCGCCGACGTCCGACGGGTCACCCAATCGCTGGCCCGCGAATTGGAGTTCCTCATTCGCCGCGCTCCCGAGCAGTGGCATCTCTTTCAGCCGAACTGGCCCAGCGACCCCGGCTACCACGAGCGGTGAGAGGCTCGGAGCGCAACGTTCCGCAACGGTTGCCCTTTCGGGCAGACCTTTTCGAGGACCTCCGCTGCTCTGGACTTCATGACGGTAGAGGTGCACTGTTATTTGCTTACGACTCTCGCGGCTGAGCACCGCGGGCTGCTGTCCGCAGTCTCGAATGCATCTCTGCCGCTTTTGACGCAAACAATCAGCCCGAACAATCAGCCCAAACAATCAGCCCAGACAATCAGCCCAGACAATCAGGAGGGATAACACGTCCGTGATGGCCACATCGAACCCCGATTCGCTGGCGGAGCGTTCCCGCGCCTGGAAGGGTTGACCTTGTCTGCGCGAGATGTTCGTCATACGGCTGTGCTCGCCTCGTCGCTGATGCTGCTGTTCGCGGGATGCAACTCCGACGCAGTCAGTCTCTCGGCGTCGACCAGCCCGACAAAACCAACTCCGGCAACCACCACAGTCGCTCCGCCAACCACCGCTGCCCCAACAACCGCCACATCGAGCGTCGCGACTCAGACCACTGACACCACGGTGTCGGTAACGGGTCCGGCGTCTGGACCGGCATCGTCTGGACCGGCATCGTCTGGACCGGCATCGTCTGTGACGCCCTCGTCGGCCTCGCCGGCAACGGGAAGTCCGGCATGTCCCAACGGTGCGGACGTCGCCCGCAAGCAGAGCGCCGACCCGCTGGGCATGTCGGGCCTGGTCGGCGGCGACATCCGCACCGGCCGCCATGAGTGCTTCGAACGGATCGTCATCGAACTCGGCGGCTCCGGCACGTTTCCCGGATGGTTCGCAGAGTACAGAAATGATCCCGTGCAGCTGGGTGAGAGCAACGAGACGGCGTTCATCCGCGGCGACGCCACGCTGGTGGTTCGCCTCGGTTCGTGGATGCGAGACACCACCGGTGAGGGTTATCAGGGGCCGCACGACGTGTTTCCCACCAACGTCTCCAGCTTGCGCGAATTGCGCCTGATCGAGAACCATGAGGGTGTGACGATCTGGGCCATCGGGATCGACCGGCAGCGCCCGTTCGACGTGTCCGTGTTGCCCAGCCCGCCTCGCCTGGTGATCGACGTGCAAACGGGTACGTGAGCGACGCCGCAGTCGCGGCCGTGCTCGCTCAGTGCTTCTTGAAGAACTCGATCTCGGTGAGTGCTACCTGTGTTACGTTGATCGCCTCGTACACGTCGGTGATCACGATCCGCAGACGGGTCACGTTGCCACCGTGGTGGATGGACAGGGTCTGCGGATCTGGGGTGTTCTTCAACTGCACGTCGTCCTGCTGCCCGTTGTCGTACACCAGTCGCATCGACTTCGGCCGGGCGTAACCCTGGAAGTTGTCGCTCGCGCCGTTGCGCACGATGATTCGCTCCAGGTCTGCCTTCTCGGTAAGCGTCACGTCGAGCTCCGGGCTCACCGTCGGTGAAGGTGGGGGAGCGAGCCAGTAGGTGTTCTTGAACCCATCGGTGGCCATCAGCCCAGGATGGTCCGGATCGATCGGTGGATCGATGTTAGAGGTGGTGCCGGGGCCCGCCGTGACGGGATCGAACTTCGGGTGGATGACCGATATCACCTTGTCCTTGGCTGAGGTGTAGGTGCTGTTCACCTTGGTTCGAAACGGGGTGTACACGCCATAGGCGAGTCCGGCTACGACGACCACGATGCTGAGAATGCGGCGAACCGGCCGAATCAGCTTGGCCAGGCCGTGTCGCTTCGGCTTGGCCCGCGCTTTGCTGCCCTTGGCCTCCCATGGCCGCTCGCCGGCGCGCAACTCCTTCGGACGCCGATGCGGCAGAAGGCGCCTCCACCACGAGATCGTTACGACTGTGGCCGCGGTCAGCGTCGTTCCACATCGGCTGCAGAACTTGCGTGACGACACGTTGGCCTCGCCGCACGACCCACAGATCAGGTCGCCTCGCTGTGGCGTCCGGGTCGGCTTGCCGGGAACCACGGCCGGCTTGTGACGTTCCGCTGCCTGCGGTTTGAGCGCCTCAGGTTGCGCTGGTACATCACCTGCGGTTGTTGTAGCCGCCGCCGATGGGAATTGTCCGGATGACGGCGGCCCGGATGACGGCGGCCGCTTGTCGGGTAGCGCCGGACCTGGACGCGGTTGGGCGGGCTGTGGCGGCGGCGTGGCGGTGAGCGCCAACGCGATCTCGCGGGCAGCTGCTGAAGTCGGTCCAGTCGGTGGACCAGTTGGCGGACCGGTCGGTCGTTGGCCAGGCGGACCCGATGGCCGACCGGACGGCGGACCCGACGGTGGACCAGATGGCGGACCGGACGGTGGACCAGATGGTGGACCCGACGGGCGTTGGCTAGGCGGTCCGGTAGGCGGGC
>JBDSMK010000077.1:0-4787 GCA_039915905.1 Ilumatobacteraceae bacterium | reverse complement strand
GAACGTGTCGTAGCCGAGCACCTCGAGATCGGCGGGGTCGATCGCGCCGAGGCGCTTGTCGACGATCTCGTGGATCCTGACACGGTCGGCGACGGTGGTGAGCTGAAGGCCTGTCGCAGCCGCCGAGCGGGCCGCCTCGTCGCACTGGTTGCGGCTGAAGATGAAGTAGATCGCCGGCAGCATTCGATGCTGCTCGAGTAGATCGAGCACCTCGGTTCGCGACGGGGTGAACAGCCTCCTCCTGGCCTGGTTCCGGCCGCCACCACGGCGGTTGGCCCTACCACCGTGGGCTGCCTCCTCGTCCAGCCTGGCTGCCTCACCGTTGGGGCGACCGTCCACCAAAGTGGGTAGCAGATGCATCCGGTTGTGGGTCTTGTCGCCGATCATGTAGAGGTTGTCGAGCCGGACCGGGCGGCGATGCTCGACGACTGCCTGGGTAGTTCCGCGCACCGTGGTGATCCACTGGGCCAGTTCTTCAGCGTTGCTGACGGTTGCCGACAAGCACACCAATCGCACGTGAGACGGCAGGTGGATGATGACCTCCTCCCACACCTGGCCGCGGTAGGTGTCCTGGAGGAAGTGGACCTCGTCGAGGATCACCACGTCCAGTTCAGCGAGGGCCGGGTTGCGCGCGTAGATCATGTTGCGCAGCACCTCGGTGGTCATCACCACCACTGGCGCGTCACCGTTGATCGAGTTGTCGCCGGTTAACAAACCAACGGTCTGCGGCCCCAGCCTGGAGGCCAGGTCGTGATACTTCTGGTTCGACAGTGCCTTGATCGGCGCCGTGTAGAACGCCCGCCGTCCACGGGAGACGGCGACGTCGATGGCGTACTCCGCAACCACCGTCTTGCCGCTGCCGGTAGGGGCGGCCACTAACACCGATCGTCCGAGATCGAGCGCGTCGAGTGCGACGACTTGGAACTCATCGAGCGGAAAGCCGAAGTGGGCTGTCAATGCGGCGCGGTCAGGTGCGTCGGCCTCGTCCATGTTCACAGCCTGTCAGCAGGTAGCGCTGCATCCGCTCAACTTTGGGATGCTTCACGATGCTTGCGGCGTTGGATCGCCATGCCGACCAAAATCGAGAGCAGGTAGAAGATCGACATCGGGATGGCTAGCGCAAGCATCGAGTAAGGGTCGCCGCTCGGGGTGATCACCGCCGCGATGATGAAGATGATCATGATTGCGTAGCGCCACTGCTTCATCAATATCTGTGGGGTGAGAACCCCTACGATATGGAGGAACACCAGCAGCACCGGGAACTCGAAGCCGATACCGAATGCCGCGACCATCAGTCCCACCAGGCTGATGTACTTGCTGACCTGGAACGTGGCGCGCACGTCGGTGCCGGACCAGGCGATCAGGAACTCCAACGACTTCTCCAGCGTGAAATAGGCGATCGCCGCGCCGAGCATGAACAAGAGCACCGAGGAAAACACGAACGGGATCGCGTAGCGCTTCTCCTTGGCGTGCAACGCCGGGACCACGAAGCGCCAGATCTGCCACAAGATGACCGGCAGGGCCAAGATGATGCCGCCATACGTTGACACTGAGAGCCTGGTGGTGAGCCCTTCCAGCGGGCCGAGGGTGTACAGCGTCGCGTCGCAGAAACCGACCGGCTTGCTCTTGCACAGCTCGTGATACGGCCTCAGCAGGAAGTTGAGCACGTGGTCGTAAAACGTCATGATCAACAACACGCCCAGGACCACCGCGAGCATCGTGCGGACGATGCGGGTGCGCAGCTCGGCGAGGTGCTGGGTCAACGTCATCGCGTCGTCGGGCGACTTCACCCGGGCACGTTTGGGACGTCCCGTGAACGGGATCTTCATTCCGGCTGATCTTCGACGGGTGCTACCGGTCCATCGTGTTCGGTGGGTGTCACCGATTCGACAGGTTGCGGCTTCTCGACGGGTGTCGCCGGCGTCGGCTGCTGCGTACTGCCTGGATCGACGCGATCTGGTTCGAAGTCGATGTTGGCCGCCTTGCGCAGTGCATCAGCGGTGTCGCGCATCTCGCGCATCGGTTCCTCGAGCACGCTGCGCATCTCGCTCTGGAATCCGGTGGACATCTTCTTGAACTCGCCGTAGACCTTGCCGAACTTGCGGACCGCTTCCGGCAGCTTCTCCGGCCCGAGCACCACAAGGGCGATCAGCAGCAAGAACACCAGCTCGCTGCCGGAGAGGTTGAACACACGGCGAGTCTAGGGCTGGCTCCCAGACGTTGATCAGCGGCTGAGTGGTTGCCTCGCGACAGAATCGGATTGCCTGCCCAAACGGATGGACAGCCCGCTACGTGTCAAGATCGTGTCGTGCAACAGCGGCTGCCCTCCCTGCTCGCAGATCCGATTGCATTCGGCCACCGTGGCGCCAAGGCCTACGCCGCGGAGAACACCTTGGAAGGCTTCGAGCTGGCCCTGCGACTCGGCGCCACCGGCCTGGAGAGCGATGTGTGGCTCACCGCCGATGGCGTGCCGGTGCTCGATCATGACGGCGTGGTGCGCCGCAAGCTGGGACGATCCAAGCCCTTGGCAGAGCTCACCCGTTCCCAGCTGCCCGAGCACATCCCCTCCCTGAACGAGCTGATCGAGCGTTGCGGTAGCAACTATCACCTGTCGCTCGACCTCAAAGATCCGGCTGCCGGTCAACCCGTCATCGACCTTGTGCGCGAGACGGCGCCGGCGATGCTCGAACGGCTGTGGCTATGCGCCCCGGCGTGGCAAATGCTGCTGCCGTTGCGCGACACCGGTGCCAAGTTGGTCGACTCCACTCGCTTGTCGCGGATAAAGGAGGGTCCGGAACGGCGCGCCGCAACGTTGGCTTCCGAAGGCATCGATGCAGTGAACATGCATCACAGCGACTGGAGTGGCGGCCTCGTTGTGCTGTTCCACCGCTTCGAGCGGGTCGCCTTCGGCTGGGACATGCAGGACACGTACGTGTTGTCCAACTGCCTGCGGATGGGTCTGGACGGCGTCTACAGCGACTGGGTGGACCGCATGGTCGAGGTGTACACCGAGGAGCTCGGCGCACCCCGTCGCGTCACCGGGTGATCGCTGGTCACCGCCGGATCAGCTACAGCCAGCGCCAGTCGCCGAACGGCCAGATCACCACGAATGCACGGCCGACAAGGTTGCCGTAGGCGATCTGGCCGACGTCGCTCTTGCGGCTGTCCTTCGAGCCGGCGCGGTTGTCGCCCATTACGAACACGTGCTTGGGTTGGACAACTGTGTCGGGCAATGGGTCGCCGCACGCGGTGGGCGTGACCACTGTCGGGTCGAGGTACGGCTCGGTGACCACCCGGCCGTTGATCCGCAGAACGCAGCTCTGGTACGAGATCGTCTCGCCCGGCAGCCCTACCACCCGCTTGATCAGATCGCGCTCGCTAACGCCTTCGATGGTCTTGAGCACTACCACATCTCCGCGACGTGGGTCGTGGAGGTGGTAGCTGAGCTTGTTGACCAACACTCGGTCGCCGTTGTGCAGGGTGGACATCATCGAATAGCCATCGACGGCGAACTGCTGCACCACGTATGCCCGCACCAGCAAGGCCGACGTCATCGCGACGACGATGACGATGAGCCATTCGATGTATGAGCTGGACCGTTTGCGCTTGGACGCGACCTTCATCCCATTGGCTTCGTCGGTTGTATCTGTGACCGGTGCATCAGAGGTGGTCGACCGCTGATCCTCTGGCATCGGCCGACACGCTACCGCTGAGCAGACCCCGACTGCCGGCACTCACAGCGAGGCGATCAACTTCTCGACACGCTCGTCGCGACTGCGGAACGGGTCTTTGCACAGAACCGTACGCTGCGCCTGATCGTTGAGTTTGAGATGCACCCAGTCGACGGTGTAGTCCCGCTTGCGTTCCTTGGCCCGTTTGATGAACTCACCGCGCAGCCTTGCCCTGGTGGTCTGCGGCGGTTCGTCGACGGCCGTGTCGATGTCTTTGTCGGTGCACATCCGCTCGATCAGGCCACGGTCCTGCAGCTTGTAGAACGGGCTGCGATCACGCGAGATGTCGTGATACTGCAGGTCGAGCAACTGCACTCGGGAGTCACCGAGTGGAAGGTCGTGACGCGCCCGGAACGCCTCAAGCAGGCGGTACTTGATCACCCAGTCGACCTCGCGGTCGAGCTTCATCGGGTCGTTCTCGATGGTGCTGATGCAGTGCTCCCACATCTCCAGCGCCTTTTGCTCCAGCGGCGGGAAGCCCTTGGTGTCGGCGTAACGCAGCGCCCGGTCGAGGTACTCGCGTTGGATGTCGAGCGCACTGACCTCTCGCCCGTTGGCCAGGCGAACCTTGCGCCGACAGGTGATGTCGTGGCTGATGTCGCGGATCGCCCGGATCGGGTTCTCGAGGGTCATGTCGCGTAGCACCACCGACGGGTCCTCCAGCATCCGCAGCATGCAGGCGGCTGCCCCGACCTTCACGAATGTCGTGTACTCGCTCATGTTCGAATCGCCGACGATGACGTGCAGCCGGCGGTAGCGCTCGGCGTCGGCATGCGGTTCGTCGCGGGTGTTGATGATCGGACGACTGCGGGTGGTGGCCGAGCTGACACCCTCCCAGATGTGTTCGGCGCGCTGGGCGATCGAGTACAGCGGACCGCGTGCGGTTTGCAGCACCTTGCCGGCGCCGGTGTAGATCTGGCGGCTGACGAGGAACGGGATCAGCACCTCGGCGTAGTGGGCGAGATCGTCACGGCGGCTGGTGCAGTAGTTCTCGTGGCACCCGTAGCTGTTTCCGGCCGAGTCGGTGTTGTTCTTGAACAGGTAGATCGTGCCCCG
>JBDSMK010000057.1:0-4366 GCA_039915905.1 Ilumatobacteraceae bacterium | reverse complement strand
CAGGGTGATGCCGAAGCCGGCGCGCAGCGCAGGTGCTTCCTCCACCGCCCGCCCGATCGTGTGCACAGCGCTGTACCGGCTCATCGGTTCGCTCATGGCCGGCCCTGCCCAGCGTGGTCGGACAACTCGTCGAACTCGTCGAACTCCGCTTCTGGACCAGTCCGATCCTGCTCGAACGCCTCCAGCAGGGCGCGATAGCGTGGCACCGAGGCGAACAGCTCCTCGTGGGCCCCGTAGGCCACGACCACTCCGTCGGCGAGGAACAGCACATCGTCGGCGAGTGAGATGGTGGATGGCCGCGACGCCACCGCGACAACGGTTGTCTCGGTGAGCGCCGACCGCAGATTGCCCAACAACTTCGCCTCGGTAGTCGGATCCAACGCAGACGTGGTGTCGTCGAGCAGCAACAACGCTGGATTGCGGACCAGGGCGCGGGCCAGTGCCAGGCGTTGGCGTTGGCCCCCGGAGAGTCCGACTCCACGCTCTCCCACCTCGGTGTCGACGCCGTTGGGCAGGTCGTGCACGAAGTTTGCCTCGGCGATGGCCAACGCCGAGTCGATCGCCGCCCGCGTGATCGGCGCGCCCATCGTGATGTTGTCACCTGCAGAACCTGCCAGCAGAAACGGCTCCTGGAACACGAGCAGGCACTCCCCGGGCGGGGTGACGATGGTTCCGCTGTCGGCTCCGATCAGCCCGGCCAGCAGGTTCAACAGTGTGGACTTGCCCGAGCCCGTAGCGCCGACGACCGCGACCGTGTGACCGGACGGCAGATCCACCGTGAGACCGTCGAGCACCGCTCGAACGCCATCGTGGCTGAACACCACATCTTCGAGCCGAACCCCGTTGTCGGTCCCATGCTGCAACTTCTCAACAGGATCTGGCTCGACTGGCTGATCGAGCAGTTCGCGGATGCGATTCCAACCAGCCATCGAATGCGGCAATTCGGACAGCGCGAAGCCGATCAATCGCAGCGGGAAGACCAACAGGGTGAACAGGTAGATGAAGCTCGCCAGGTCGCCAATGGTCATGTTGCCGCTACGAACGCGGTAGGCGCCGCCGATCAGCAGAGCCACGTTGGCGAGGTTGGGAACGCCGTCGAGCAACGACTCGAACGTACTGCGCAGGCGCACCACGCCGAGGCGGGCCACCCGCAGTCGTCCAGCGATCACCGCGAGTCGTTCCGTTTCGCGCCGCTCGGCACCGAACGACTTGACTACGGCTACGCCTTCGAAGCTCTCGTGCACCGCGGAACTGAGGCTGCCGAGTTCGTCCTGCGCGGTGTTGAAGAAGCGGTCTACGCGCCGCTGATACACCAAGTTGAGCACGATCAGGATTGGGAAGATGACCAGGGCGGCCATCCCAAGGATCCAGTCGGTGACCAGCAACGACACGGCTGACAGGGCAATCATCACCAGCACGCTGGAGGCGAAGGGCAGCGGGCCGAGCACCGCAGTTGCCGCTTCCGCGTCTACTCCTGCTCTGGTGATCACATCGCCAGGAGTCTGGCGGCGATGCCATCCGGCCGGTTGGGTGATCAGCCGATCGACCACCTCGGCGGTGATCGACTCGGTGACCCGCCACTGCGTACGCGCCGCCCATGTGCGCCGCACGACGATGCCGGCGGCGCGCACCAACCCGACCGCGACGAGGATCCCGAGCACCGCCGCGACCACTCCGACTCCGACTTGATGGCGGTCATCGTCGAAGCGCGGCACGATCAGCTTGTCGGTGATCAACTGCACCACCACCGAGGAAAGCACGGTGCAGGTTGCATACACCGCTGCACCGCCCACCGCGGTGAAGAAGAGCCTTTTGTGATGGCGCAATAGGGCGCGTAAGAGTCGGAACGCCTGAGTCATCTTGCCCCCGACATCCGGAATCAACGTGCCACTGGCCTCCACGTCCGTGTTTCTAGCAGTGAGCGGCCCCGCTGCACGTGCCGGTTGAACCGCGTTTCGACGATTCATGTCGCCACCTGTCCGTGCGTCACCGACCTACCCGCGCCCGCCTCCGGCAACTGGGCCTCGAGCGGGGTAGCTCGCTGGATGGCGCCGATAGCGTGGGCGGCTCATGGACCAGATGAATGCCGGGCTGCTGATCTTGCGAGTGGTGTTTGGCCTGTTCCTCGCATATCACGGCTACAACAAGCTGTTCGGACCCGGCGGACTGAAGGGCACCGCCTCCTGGTTCGGCAGCATCGGAATGCGCTGGCCGAAATGGCAGGCCAGACTGGCCGCGACGACCGAGATCTGCTCCGGGATTCTGATGGCGGCGGGTCTGCTCACCCCGCTGGCGGCGGCAGGGATGATCGGTTTGATGGTTGTGGCCATCTCGGTTTCGCACTGGAAGGTCGGCTTCTTCATCTTCAAGCCCAACCAGGGTTGGGAGTACTGCGCCTCGATCGCGATCGTGGCGCTGTTCCTCGGCACCGTCGGCCCCGGCCGCTATTCGCTCGATCATGCCTTCGACATGCAGTTCAGCGGATGGTGGGGCGCAGCCACAGCGGCGGTCATCGGCATCGGCGGAGCACTTGCCCAACTCAGCATCTCCTATCGTCCGGCGAGGAACTCATGACCGCTTTGCTCGAACGTCTCGACGAGACCACTCCGCCGCCGCGGTCACATCGCTGGGTCCGCTGGCTGTTGCTGGTGGCTTGTGCGTTGTTGCTGATGATGTGGGCCTATGCCTTCCTGTGGGCGCCGAAGGAGGGTGTGTACCGCGTCGAGGATGCTCACTGGCGAGATACTGCACAACAGATCTGTGTCGACGCCAACGCCCGACGGGTGCAACTCGGCGACATGGTCGGCGGCTACATCGCCCATCCAACACAGGCGCAAATGCTCGAACGCGCCGACATCGTTACCAAGGCCACCGACATCCTCGACAAGATGCTCAACGACATCCAGGCCATCCCGGTTCCCACTGAGCGCGACCAGTCGATCGTCGACACCTTCCTGAAGTACTACCGCATCATCATCCACGACCGCCGCAACTACATCCAGTCGTTGCGCGAGCTCAAGCTCGAGCCATATATGGAGACCGCCGAGGCCGGTGGACCAGTAACCAACATCGTCACCGACTTCACCTCCGGCAACAACATCAAGGCCTGCGTTCCTCCAGGTGAGCTCGGCGGCGACCTCTAGCAGCAGATCGAATTGCGCGGCGGACGCTCAGGCGAGAGTCGTAGCTATGTCGGTTGCCTTCGCTGCAGCCCAGATCTCGTCGCCCGGACGTACCGCGAGAGCCTCCATCGCGGCAACCGTCACCTCCGCCGTCATCGGCAACTGGCCACCGAGACGCACCCTGACCCGGTCCCCGAGGTAGTCCACGTCGGTGACGACGCCGCGCCAGGTGTTGCGCGCGCTGCCGGCGGGGGGTTCGCGATGCAGCGTGACCGCCTGCGGCCGGATCACGGCCAGCGTCGTCCCGTCGGGTGCATCGGTCACCGTGACCACCGCCCCAGTGGCGGTGTGCAACACCCCGCCGCGCACCTCACCGGACACCAGGTTGACGCCGACCAGGTCGGCGACGTACCTCGACCGAGGGTGAGCGCCGACCTCGCCGAGAGTGCCGGACTGGGTGACCCTCCCGTTCTCGAGCACCACCACCCGATCGGCCAGTGCGTAGGCGTCGACCGGATCATGGGTAACGAGCAGTCGCATACCGCCGAATGACGCCAACTGGCGGCGCAGTTCGCGGCGGACCTCGCCGCGACTGCCAGCGTCGAGCGCGGCAAGAGGTTCATCGAGCAGCAGCAGCCGAGGCTTCGTGGCCAGCGCCCTGGCGAGTGCGACGCGTTGCCGCTGGCCACCGGACAGCGACGCGGGACGGTGCCCGGCGCGGTCGGCGAGATCCATTCGCTCCAGCCATTCGTACGCCTCGGCCCGGGCTGCCGCTCTGGACAGCCTGCCGACCTTGGCACGGCGACCGGCACGAAGACCGAAGGCGACGTTCTCCAGCACGGAGAGGTGATCGAACAGCAGGTAATCCTGGAACACCACGCCAACCGAGCGTTGCTCGGGTGGCACGAACACCCCTGCAGCGGGGTCGTCGACGACTTCGTCATCTATCGAAATACGCCCACCGTCGACGGCGCGCAACCCGGCCAGGCAATGCAACATGGTGGTTTTGCCTGCGGCATTGGGACCCACCACTGCCACCACCTCGCCGGCGGCAACCTCGATCTCGACATCGAGTCGTAGCGTGCCGGCAGTGGCCGCGAGCCGCGCTTGCAGGCTCATCGAATCGCCGGGAGCACTGAGCGGACTGCGCCGCTGACCCACCGATCCCGCAGACCTGCGAGCACAGCGAACGACACCACGACCAACACCACGGCGAGCACGATGGCCTGCTCCGGATCGGTCTG
>JBDSMK010000489.1:0-7995 GCA_039915905.1 Ilumatobacteraceae bacterium | reverse complement strand
GGGGTCACCGAGGTCACTTTGGCCCTCGGGTTCAAGCCGGAGCCGTTCGTCGACGCGTTTCCCGACGGCAGTTGTGCCGGCGTCGAACTGCGCTACGCAGTGGAGCCGGCGCCGCTCGACACCGCAGGCGCGATCCGATTCGCTGCCGAGGCCAGCGGCATCGATGAGACGTTCGTAGTCGCCAACGGCGATGTGCTCACAGACCTCGACGTTGCCAAGCTGGTGGACTTCCACCGCTCCGTTGGAGCGGAAGCCACGATGCACCTGATATCGGTCGACGACCCGTCGGCGTTCGGTGTGGCAGCCGTCGATTCGCTGGGACGCGTGGAGCGATTCGTGGAGAAGCCTCCGCCCGGCACTGCGCCGAGCAACCTGATAAATGCCGGCACCTACGTGCTCGAGCCGTCCGTGCTGGCACGCATCCCGCTCGGGGTGAAAACCTCGATCGAGCGCGTCACGTTCCCTGCGATGACAGCGTCACGTGGACTGTTCGCGTTGGCCACCGACGACTACTGGATCGACACAGGCCGGCCGGAGGCGTTCCTTGCAGCGAACCTCGACGTGCTCGCTGGGCGCCGCCTGCACGACACCTGCGAGGCGGTGCACCCAACCGCACAGGTGCACCCATCGGCAGTGATCACCGACTCACTTGTCGGCGCGGACGTGTTCGTCGGCCACGGGGCGGTCGTCACAGGTTCGGTGCTGATGGCCGGCGCCGAGGTGCAGGCCGGCGCGCAGATCAGCGGATGCCTGGTGATGGGTGTCGTGGGCAGCGACGCCGTGGTCACCAACAGCGTGCTGGGCCGCTACGCGGTCGTCGCTGCGGGCGAGCACTGCGTGGACGTGCGCCGGCCAGAGCCGTGAGGATCCTCGTGGTCGGGGGTGCCGGCTTCCTCGGCTCTCACCTAGCTGAGCGATTGCTGGTCGACGGCCACTCCGTGGACGTGGTCGACGATCTTTCCTCCGGTTCGTTGGCAAACCTCGCCGCGGCGCGTTCACTCGGCGGCGAGCTGAAGATCCACACCCTCGATGCGGTCGCCGACGAGTTCGCGGCGCTTGTGTCGATGCGTGTCCCGGATGTCGTCTATCACCTCGGCTGGGCCGGGTTGGGTCCGCTCGGGCCGAAGCAGGCCGGTAGATCGATTCAATCGGTGCTCGGCCTGCTGGAAGCGGCGCGGCGTATCGGCGGCATCAAGGTGGTCACCGCAGTGTCGGCGCGAGCGCTGTACGGCGAAGTCGCGGCACGCGAACTGCCGGTCAAGGAAGGTCATCCGTGGGCGCCGATCGGCGTCGGCGGAGTTATCTCGCGCGGCATCATCGACCTGCTCATGATGTATCGCAGCGAGCACGCCGTGGAGTTCACTGCACTGGCGTTGGCCAACGTCTACGGACCGCGCCAACGGCCCGATGGTGGGGTGGTGGCGGCATTCGCCCGTGCCGTGGCGTCCGGCTCCTCGCCGACGATCCATGGTGACGGTCGCCAGACACGCGACTTCGTCTACGTCGACGACGTAGTCGACTCGTTGGTCCGCGCTGCCGATCGTGCCGGCGGACTGGTCGTCAATATCGGCACCGGCATAGCCACCTCGGTGCGTGACCTGTGGTCGCTGCTGGCCCTACCCGACAGCGTCCCACCGCAATTCGACGCGGCTCACATCGGCGACGTCGGAAGGTTCAGCGTGTCGCCGACACGGGCCCGCATCCACCTCGCCTGGGCGCCGTGGACGACGCTCGCAGGCGGCGTGCGCTCACTGCGCTGACGGGCACGTCGGTCGGCCGTCAGCTGCGCGCCGCAGCCAATGTGCAGCGCACGAGGTTTTCGCCGATCTGCGGAGTCGACATCACCGATGGAGTGACGATCGCTTCGATCCCGGCGGCCTGCACCGCACCGGCAAGGTGAGCGTCTACCGGGTCGATCACCAGGGCGCGAGCGATGGGGGCGTACAGCCGGGCCACGCCGACCACGGTCGGTTCGTAGCCGAGTTCCGCAAGCATCCGGTCGGCCGGTCCCTTCAGCGCCGCCCCACACACTATCGGCGAGACCGCAACCACCGATTCACGGCGTGCCGCCAGGAGGGCGTCGGTGCCAGACAGCGCTCGGATCGGGGCGATCGAGACGAGCGGGTTGGACGGTGCGATGATCACGACCTCGGCGGAGGCGATTGCCTCCGCAGCCGACGGCGAGAGCCGTGCGGTGGCCACCCCGGCGAACCGCACCGCCGACACTGCGACGTTGTGACGGCGTTCCACGAAGTACTCCTGAAACGAGATCTCTGCACCGCTTTCGGCCAGGCGCACCCGCGTCGACACCGGCTCGTCGGACATCGGCAGAAGGCGTTGCCGCACACCCCACGCTGCGGCCACCTCTGCGGTCACGTCGGTCAACGAGGCGCCTTCGGCGAGGCGTGCGGTGCGGTAGAAGTGCGTGGCCAGATCCAGGTCGCCGAGGTTGAACCAGGTAGGTGCGGCAGTGGAGCCGGGAGGGCGGACATCGGCGTAGCGCTGGAGTGCTCCCATTGCTCTCCACGACTCGTCACGCAAACCCCACCCCCGCTCCGGGTCGATGGCACCGGACAACGTGTACACGACGGTGTCGATGTCGGGCGAGATGTTCAGGCCGTGCAGCACGGTGTCGTCGCCGGTGTTGACGATGCCGGTGGTCGATTTGGCATCGACTACGCCGCTCATCGCGCGCAGCAGCCGCGCCGCTCCGACCCCACCACACAGAACCGTGATCACTGCGACCTCACGCTTGCCGCGGCCGAAGTGGAGCCGGCGGGGTGGTCGTAACCGTCGGCGAGACGGTGGTACAGCCCGGCCAGCTCGGAGGCACAGCGATCCCACGAAAAGCTGCGCCACTGTGTCTCTCCGGCGGCTGTCAGCGTGTGGCGCACCTCCTCGTCGCCTACTGCAACGGATAGGTTGGCTGCCATCTTGGCCGAGTCGTGGGGTGCGCCGAACAGCGCCGCGGCACCGGCAACTTCAGGGATGGATCCGGCGTCGCTGGCCACCACCGGCACACCAACCTGCATCGCGTCGAGCAACGGAAATCCGAATCCTTCGTCGAGCGACGGATAGGCGAGCACCTGTGCGTGTCGCAACAGCCATGCTCTGGTCGAGGCCTCAACGCGTCCGGTGAACAGCACCCTGGCCGCCAACTCGGGTCCGAGGCGGTCCACGGCGGAGTCGACGGCCGGGCGGTCATCGCCGTCGCTGCCGGCCAGCACGAGTGCCAACTCCGGGTGATCATTGGCCATCAAACCGAACGCATCCACCAATGTTGCAAGGTTTTTGCGTCGCTCGATGGTGCCCACCGACACGATGTAAGGCCGCCCGCCCAGTTCGGCGATCGGCGGCGTATCCGGCGCGGCTGGAACCGGCAGGGATCCAAGGGCGATGACAGCCACCGTGGCACCGGGGAGCAACTCGTGCACTGCGTCGGCCGTGGCCTGCGACGACACGTGGACGACCGCGCCGTCGGCGACAGCCCGCCGCAGGGCGATGCCGGCGCGACGGACATCGGCACCAGCCGATTGCGGGTTGCGCAGGAACCAGCAGTCGTACACCGAAACCACACGCGGCACACGTGCCGGAGGCACCACGTAGTTCGTGCCGTGGATCACCTGCGGGTGACCGAGCATGCGATCGGCGTGGGGTCGGCCGAAACGGCCCCACAAACGGTGAGCCAGCAGTGCAGGCATAGGCAAGCGGCGCACCCCGTCGATGCGCCTGGAGCGAAACGACAACACGTATTCTTCGAGGTGGACATCCGGCACGATCTTCAACGCGGTGCGTAGCGATGCCACGGCATGGCCCACTCCGGTACGCGTCGTGCGAAGTGAGCCAACATCGAACGCCACTCGTACCGTCTCCACGGCGCAAGTGTATGGAGCCAGTGGCCGGCGAACTTGGCGCAGACACCGGCACCGGCGTTGGCCCGCGGCCGTACACTGGAAAGTCATGGCGCGCGCATTCATTACCGGGGTCACCGGACAAGACGGACAGCATCTTTCCGAGTTCCTGCACTCCAAGGGTTATGACGTGTTCGGCATGGTCAAGGGCCAGAACAACCCGCGGATGACCGCAATGCGTGACGAGTTCCCGTATGTGGAACCGGTGCCAGGCGATCTCGCCGACCTCCCCTCGATCGTCAAGGCACTCGAGTTGGTGCAACCCGACGAGGTCTACAACCTCGGCGCGATCTCGTTTGTCGCACTGAGCTTCAACCAGGCCGAGTTGACCGCCAACATCACTGGGCTCGGTGTGTTGAGGATGCTCGAGGCTGTGCGCATGGTCGGCGGCGCCACCAACAACCCGATCCGCTTCTACCAAGCCAGCAGCAGCGAGATGTTCGGTCAGGTGCGCGAGACACCGCAGAACGAGCTCACCCCGTTCCATCCGCGCTCGCACTACGGCTGTGCCAAGGTGTTCGGCCACGACATCGTCGTGAATTACAGGGAGAGCTACGACCTGTTTGCGTGCAGCGGCATCTTGTTCAACCACGAGGGACCGCGGCGCGGCCTGGAGTTCGTCACGCGCAAGGTGACGAATGCGGCCGCCCGGATAAAGCTCGGGTTGCAGCACGAACTGGTGCTCGGGAACCTCGACTCCAAGCGCGACTGGGGGTTCGCCGGTGATTATGTGAAGGCGATGTGGCTGATGCTTCAGCAGGATCAGCCTGACGACTACGTGGTGGCAACCGGCGAGACCCACAGCATCGAGGAGCTCGTCGCCCTGGCGTTCGCCGAAGTCGGCATCGACGACTGGCGCAGCAAGGTGCGCCAGGACCCCAAGTTCTTCCGGCCTGCCGAGGTCGACCTGCTCATTGGAGATCCGACCAAAGCACGAGAGGTGCTCGGGTGGAAGCGCGAGGTCGACTTCTCCAGCCTGATCAAGATGATGGTCGCCAACGACATGAAGATCGAGAGCGAGAAGGTCAAGCGCGCCTGACCGGACGGGTCAGGACTCGAACGGCATGTCGATGATCGCCTCCATCACCGATGCCGGGGTGGGCGCATGGCCGCGGTTCAGCTTGGCTCTCAACGAGATCGCGAACGACGCCAGAGCAACCGCCGACGAAACCACTAGGCCGATCTCGACTCGCTTGAACAGGTCGTCGCTGGAGAGCCACGTACCGAGGATGAAACCGACCCCGCCGATCGTCCACCCGAGCGCCACCAAGGCGTGGCCCTCGAGGGCGATGACCGCTTGCGCCAGTGCCAGCGCGATCATGTACAGCGCGCTGCCTAGGGCGAGCATCGCCATCGTTCGCCGGCTGAGGTCCACCGCGTACATCTTCTGCACGATCCATGGACCGAGGACGTATGCGCCGAGGGTGCCGAGTACGCCGACGGCGTAGACGATCTGCATCAACTTCTTGAAGCCTGTGCGGAACTCGATCAGCTCGTTGCGTGCTGCGAGCCGCGACAACCGCGGCAGCAGTGCCGCCTGCACCGCTTGGAACAGGAAAAGCGGGATGCGCGCCAACAGGACACCCTTGCCGAACTGTGTTACTTGCGCGTCCTGACCCTTGTCGGCCAACAGGTTGGCGGCAACCGGACCGGCGTTCACCAGTCCGGCAGCGAACACCGAGCCGAGTAGCAGCCACCCGAGGTTGGGGGTGACCTCCTGCCACGACGCCTCTGGACCGGGGGAGGTGCGCAGTTCGCGGCGCCACGCCACCCAGGCGACACCGAACAGAGGTGAGACGGCCACAGCAAAGCCGTACGGCCCGGCGGTCTTGACACCGACCACCGCCAGCAGCACGCACAACACGATTCGCATCACCCCGTCAGCGCCGAGCACGATGGCATAGGCCCGGAATCGGCCGTTGCCACTGGTGATGCCACGCGACAGGTGTGCTGGGGCGTATGCCACGAAGGCCAGCATCAGGGCCCCGAGCATCACCCAGTCACCGTCGAAGTAGCTGCTGGTGATCACCGGGCTGGCCAGCGCGATGAGCACGACCACCATCGCGGCCAGGATCGCTCCGAGGCGCACAACCCGGCGTGCCACCGGGCGGCCACCTTGGCCCGACGCGCGACGGTGCGATAGTGCGCGGCCGAGCTCCTGTTCCAACGGTAGGAAGAATCCGGGGGCCAATGCAAAGGTGGCGAACCAGAGGTTCTGCAACGGCTTGAACTGCTTCTCGCCGCCGAGCGCGGTGGTGCCGACCTTGAAGAACGCGAAGCTGGCCACGCCGGCAATGAGCAGGCCGATGCCAACTGGAATGGTTCCCTCCGGCAGCGGGACGCGGGAAGCGGGTCGTTCTGCGGAGGTTTCCACCAAGCGAGCGAGGCTATCTGCCCTCGCTGCCGTCGGGCGCTGTCGGCAGATGTTAGGGGGCCCGCAACATCTGCCGGCATCGGTTCGTGTGGCCGGCTGGCGGGCTCGTCAAGCCGGCGTCAAGCGCCGGCTGCTAAGTGCCGATACAAGCCAGGATGCGTCGGTTGCTTGTTTCGCTGCTCTTGGCTGGCGTCAGCCAGGTGATGCTTGCCGTGCCAGCGGCCGCTGTGCCCGCAGCCGCTCTGCCAGCGGTCGCTATACCAGGGGTCGCGGCAGCTGCGGCGGTTCCGGTGGCATCCGTCGACCTGGTCGGGCACGGTTACGGGCACGGTGTCGGGCTCAGCCAGTGGGGGGCATACGGTTACGCCGTCGACTTCGATTGGACCGCTGGGCAGATCATCGACCACTACTACGGCGGCACGGTGGACGGCACCTCGGACGTCGACGCCGTCGTCTCTGTTCGGCTGCAGGGCCTCGACAACCTGCAGACCGCTGTTGTATCCAATGACAAGTCTTTGACGATCAACGGGACACCGGTAGCTGCCAGGTCGGCTGTGGCCAGAGAGACGCCACCAGGTGCTGGCACGTACACGGTGTGGATCCGGCCCGATGACGCGGTCTGTCCAACTGCCGATGCACTGGACGGCGGCTGGACCGTGTTCGTCGCTGGGGTGCCGAAGGCCACCTTCGGAACCACCAATCCGGTTGACACGACCGACAGATCCGTGCTGTTGGGGGCGTGCCAGGATGGTGGCTCGGTGCGCTCGTACCGTGGTTCGATAGTCGCGGTCCGCGGCTCGGTCGGCGAACTGCGCACCGTGAACTACGTCCCGGTGGAGCAGTACCTACGCGCCGTCGTGGCAAAGGAGATGTCGCCGTCGTGGGCCTTGGCCGGCAACGGTCGCGGCCTGCAGGCACTCGAGGCTCAGGTGATTGCCGGACGGAGCTATGCGCTGGCCGAGCACCGCTATACGTACGCGATGACTTGCGACACCCTCTGCCAGACCTATCAGGGTGCTGGCGCGGAGCACCCGTGGAGCGATCCGGCGGTCAGCCTCACCGCTGGCCAGGTGCGACGCGACGCCGACGGCAAGTTCGTGGTGGCGATGTACTCGGCATCATCGGGCGGCTACACCACTCCCACCTCGTTGGGCTTCACACCCGTACCCGACGACGGCGACGCCACCGCAGCGAACCCGAACCACAACTGGTCCGTCACGTTGTCGGCTTCGGCGATTCAGACCGCCTATCGCACGATCGGGTCGTTCACCGGTTTGACGATCACCCAGCGCAACGGACTCGGTGATTTCGGTGGGCGGGTGTTGGCGATGGTCGTCAGCGGTAGTACCGGATCGGTAACCGTGACCGGCGATCAGTTCCGCATCGCGCTCGGACTGAAGTCCAACTGGTTCACGCTGGCCGGGCCGCCGCCGGCACCTGTGCAGCAGATCGACATAACTGCGGTGGCCTACCGGCCGGCTGTGCGCGTTAGCCGGTAGGCCGCAGTTAGGGAGCGGATTACGAGTCTCCGCGACTGGATCAGGCGGCGGCGCTGGTCAACAGGATGCTGCGGACCTGCTTGCGGGCCGACGTGGCGACGCTGTGGACCTGAGTGAGAGCGTCGGCTGCGGGCTTCGGCAGGCGCTCGCCGAGCTTGCCGACGGTTTCGTCGAGGCGCGCTTGGAACGTGTCGTCGAGCTTGCCGAGGCG
>JBDSMK010000457.1:0-2667 GCA_039915905.1 Ilumatobacteraceae bacterium | reverse complement strand
TCTTGCACAAGATGACCGTGGGTACCCCGGTGCCGAGGTTCTCGGTGGCCGCCTTATATGCGGCATAGAGCTTGCGGTAGTCGTGACCACCGCGCGGCAGAGTGATCAGATCGTCGTCGGAGAGGTGCGAAACCATCGCCCGCAACCGCGGGTCTGAACCGAAGAAGTTCTCGCGGATGTAGGCCCCGTCGGCGATGCTGTAACGCTGAAATTGACCGTCGAGCGTGTTGTTCAACTGGTTGAGCAGCACGCCGTCTTTATCCTTGGCCAGCAACGGATCCCACTTCGAGCCGAGCACGACCTTGATGACATTCCAACCCGCGCCGCGGAACGTGGCCTCCAACTCCTGGATGATCTTGCCGTTGCCCCGCACAGGGCCGTCGAGGCGCTGCAGGTTGCAGTTGACCACGAACACCAGGTTGTCGAGGTGCTCGCGGCTGGCCAGCGAGATGGCTCCGAGCGTCTCCGGCTCGTCGCACTCACCTTCGCCGAGAAACGCCCATACCCGGCTGGTGCTGGTGTCATCGATCTTGCGACCCTGGAGGTATCTGTTGAACCTTGCGTGATACAGAGCGGTGAGCGGCCCGAGGCCCATGCTGACAGTGGGGAACTCCCAGAAGTCGGGCATCAGATGGGGGTGCGGGTAGCTGGACAGCCCGCGGTGGTCGCGGCCGATCTCGCGGCGGAAGTGGTCGAGATCGTCGGCCGTGAGGCGACCCTCCATGAACGCCCTGGCATAGATGCCAGGCGCGGCGTGCCCCTGGAAGTAGATGTGGTCGCCGGCATTGCCGTCGTCCTTGCCGCGGAAGAAGTGGTTGAAGCCGATCTCGTAGAGGCTGGCGGAACTGGCGAACGTGGAGAGATGGCCACCGATCCCAGCGGCGTGCTTGTTTGCCTTGACCACCATGATCGCCGCGTTCCAACGCACGAAGGCGCGGATGCGGCGCTCGATGTGCTCGTCTCCGGGGAACCACGGCTCCGCCTCGCGGGGAATGGTGTTGACATACGGCGTGCTGACCGTGGCCGGGAACGAGACCTGGGTCTCGCGGGCGCGATCAAGCAGGGTCGTGAGAAGGAACCGGGCTCGGGTCTTGCCGTGCACATCGACCACGGCATCGAGACTGTCGAGCCACTCCTGCGTCTCCACAGGGTCGGTGTCCGGGAGTTGATGGACGTAACCGTCGAAGATCATGTAGCCAGTCTGGCAGGAATACCCGCCGGTAACCTCGGGTCAGGCCGTTGGTGACAGTTCCCGTGTGTCCAGCAGGCGGTATGGGGTGATCGCCCGGAACGCATCGCCTGTCCAACCGGTGACATCGACGGTGATGTGCCCGGCGAACAGTTGATAGACGCACAGCTGTCCCGACGGGTCGACCTTCGCGATCGTGGAGTTCCCCTGACTGTGGTTCGGGGTGGTGTTCATCATCGAAGTGAATGGCCTGCCGTCGGCGCACGGGTACACCGTCACGAAGCCCGACTCCTGGGCGTTGGTGGCGTTCACGCTGACCACCGCGCCGGTAGGGGCCGGACTGGTATCGGGCCGCCCGCCAATCTGCGCCGTGGACACAGTGGACGCAGCAGCGATGCCGCCCGTGTCGATCACCCGTACCGGAAGCATCGGGTGGACCTCCGCGTCGGAGGCGAATGCTCCGAACACATCGAGGATCGCGTCGGTCGGCTGGCTGGAGGTGACGCACACGTCGCCGTTGATGTCCACTGCGCTGACCAGTAACAGGTTCTGGATCTCGCCCGGAAGGATCGTGCGTGTCGGAAACGATGGTGGTGGGCCGTCGCAGGGGTAGACGTTCAAGATTCCGGCGTTGGCGCCACCGATTGTGGTGAGGTTGATTACCACCGACGATCGATCGGCCGGTACTCCATCGATCGCACCGACGTGCACCACGGTCGGCAGGGCCCCGATCCGTGACGGAGTCTCGCGGGTGTCCACCGCGCGGGCGGGCAAGACGGGTACGAAACCGGAGCTCGGGCCGAACGAGCCGGTTACGTCGACGACCATGTTCGAATCGCCATATTGGAACACGCAGACCTTCCCGTCGTCGCCGACGGGCACGATGGCTGAAGCGGCGACTATCTGACCAGGCAAGAAGTTGAGGTTGCTGACCACCGGACGTGGCCGTCCACATGGATAAGCGGTGAAGTACCCGGGGCCCCGCGGGTTGACAGCGGTGAGATTGAGTGCGACCGCTGTGGCGTCGGCGTCCACGCCACCCCGACCGGTGACCTGGATCTCCGTCACCGTGAATGCCGGCAGCCGATGGGAGGCAGTCTGGACGATGTCGGAAGCCAGCGCCGAATACTGCCGCGCCCCGTTGGGGTTGAGATGGATCGCGTCGTAGGTCAGCCCCGGCTGGTCGGCGATCGACGCCCAATCGATCAACGACAGTTGCGGGTGGCGGTTGAGCGCCTCGCGTAAGTGCTGGTTCACAGTTGGGAAGTACCAGTAGTAGGGCTGCACACCCTGCCACGCAGATGCCGAGACGTACTGCGGCTTTACTTCGCGCAGCGTCACCCAAAAGACGTGTTTGGTGCCGACGCGCACCAACTCGTCGACCATCGCGTCGATCGAGCGGTCGAAACGGGCCGGATCCAAGTACGGGTAGTTGTAGCCGCCCGCGACGATCGCGTAATCGCCGAACACCGATGGGC
>JBDSMK010000408.1:0-4311 GCA_039915905.1 Ilumatobacteraceae bacterium | reverse complement strand
GGGTACTGACCGGCGCGGTACAGCCCGGTGAACATCTCCTGCACCATTTCCATGCGCACGAACCAGAACGCGCCGGCGGTCAATATCAGCCAGAAGCAGTAGATCATGATCATCCCGGCGGCGAGCGTCAGCAGGAAGCCGCCGGCCTCCACCCAACCCACCGAGGTCTCGAAGTTGGCGACGCCGTAGATCAATACGCAAGCACCCACGAGGACATCGGTGAGGCTCCAAAGCCGGAACTCGCGCACGCTTACAAGCAACTGGGCATCGGCCGGCTTGGTGAGGATCAAGTCCAGCGTTCCCCGGCGCACATCATCGCTTAGCCGGTTCATGTTGGGCTCCACGACGAACCCGATGACGCCGAGCACGATCGTGAACACGCCCATGATTGCGATCAACTGCGGGTGGGTCCAACCGGCGAGATCGGCTGTGTGCGAGTAGACAAGGGCGAGCACCACCAGTCCCGACCCGGTCACGGCTGCTGACTGCACGAGTTGGACGAAGAAGTTCGCCCGGTACTGCATCTCGTTCATCGCGCCGACGCGTAGGAACAGCAATGCCAACCTCATCCGCTCACCGCCGTGAAGTGCTTGACTGCGCGTCTCCACACGAGCGACACAACTAACGCTGCTCCCGCGATCCAGGCCAGTTGGGCGAGCAGACCGAGATACAACTCAGCGCGCGTGATCGGGCCGACGAGGGCCGTGATCGGGTAGCCGAAACCCCACCGGAACGGGAGGAAGTTACCGAGCGTGCGCGCCCACGCGGGCAGCAACGTCAACGGCAGAACCCGGCCCGACAAGAGCAACTCGCTGTAGAAGTAGACCTCGAACAAGGCTGTCGCGCGGGTGGTCCAGAACGTGATCATCCCCAGCGACCACAGCAGAAGTGACCGGAGCACGAAAGCCAGCCAGATGGCAACGAAGAACACGATCGCCTGCTCCACGCTGGTTTGCAGCGACGGGTGGAAGATCAGCGACAGCACGATCGCGATAGGGATCCACAGAACGATCACCACGATCTTCCAACCGGCGAACGACCCAATGTCGTAGTGCACCGGGTGCATCGGTCGCACCAGCAGCGCCGACATCGTTCCTTCGCGGATCCGCTCCTCCCACCCGGCAGGAGTAAACGCGATGTTCATGTTGCGCACCAACGTCCAAGCGATGTAGTACGCGGCAAATCCTTCGGGGGTGTAGCCGCCCACCGATCCGCCGGACTGGCGGGCGATCGTCGACCACACCACTAGGTACACCAACGGCTCGATTACCAAGCCGATCATCGAGAAGTAATTCGCCACCCGGTACTGGAACTGGATCTGCATCCCCTGCTTGGCCAGCGTCCAGTAGAGGTGCGTATAGGCCCGCGCCGCACTCATCGGCGCGGCCGAAGACGGCGGCGCGTCGCGGCTGGGTATCACGGCGTCGGTCATCGAGGTATCGACGACGATTGATGCGCGTCACCGCCTGGTTCGTCGCCACTGGCGAAAACCATTTCGATGACGTCCTCGATCGCCACGTCCTCGACAGTCAAGTCGGCGACCGCCTGTTCCGCCAGCAGCCGCGCAGTGACCGCCGCCGTGTCGCGCCGTTCGACACGCAGCGTGACCACCGACTCGCTCGTCTCGATCACCTCGCCGTAGCTCGTCAGGTCAGCCGGTGCATCAAGCGTCACCGTCAAAATGCGCTTGGACGCAAACCGCGTGCCCAGCGAAACCAGATCTCCGTCAAACAAGATGCGACCGTGATGGATCACCACGACCCGCTTGCACAGCGCCTGGACATCGGCCATGTAATGACTTGTCAGTAGGACTGTCGCGCCGGTGCGTCGGTTGTAGTCGGCGAGGAATCGGCGGATCCGCTTCTGCATGGTCACGTCGAGACCGAGCGTCGGCTCGTCGAGGAACAACACCGCAGGCCGGTGCAGCACCGAGTTGGCGATCTCGGCCTTCATCCGCTCGCCGAGACTCAGGTTGCGCACTGGCTTGTTGACGATCGCGCCGAGGTCGAGCAGATCGATCAGTTCGTCACGTTGCGCCTTGAAGTCGACTTCAGCGAGTCGGTAGATCGCACGTGTCAACTCGAAACTGTCCAGTACCGGTAAATCCCATTGCAACTGGTTGCGATTACCCATCACCAAGGTCATTCGCTGCAGGTAGTCGCGCTCGCGAAGGAACGGTTTGTGGCCGAGCACGCGGACCTCACCGTCGGTCGGGTGCAGCAGCCCGGAGAGCATCTTCAGGGTGGTCGTCTTGCCCGCTCCGTTGGGGCCCAGGAACCCGACCACCTCGCCAGGGGCGATCTCGAACGAGACTCGCTCGACGGCGACCACCTGGCGCGTCGAGCGCCGCACCAGGCTTCGCAGCGACGCCTTCAAGCCGTCCTCGCGCTCCGGGACTACATAGACTTTGCGGAGGTCGCGTACGAGTATCACCGGGTCGAGCGACCTCCCCCCAGACATGTGTGGCACGTTATCTATGTCTGTTGCTCGGGACTGGGGTCCGTTCCGCTTTGCCTGTTCCCTCGTGCGGCTTGTCGCTGGCGTGGGACAATCTCAGTGTGAACGACATCGGTAAGGACACGTTGACGGGGCAGACCATCGAACTGCTGCAGACGATGATTCGCAATCGCTGCGTAAACGACGGCACCGCACAATCCGGCCAGGAGGTGCGCAACAGCGATGTGTTGCGCACCTTCCTCGGGTCGAGCGGACTTGATGTGCAGCAGTACGAGCCAACCCCGGGTCGGGCCTCGCTGGTGGCCCGCATCGAGGGCCGCGACCCACACGCACCAAGTCTGTGTCTGATGGGCCACACCGATGTGGTGCCGGTGAACGAGAGCGGATGGTCGCGCGACCCATTCGGTGGCGAGCTCGTCGACAGCGAGGTGTGGGGCCGCGGCGCGGTCGACATGCTCAACCTCACAGCGTCGATGGCTGTTGCCTTCCGCCATCTGGCCGACACCGGCTTTCGTCCACGCGGCGACCTGATCTACTTCGCTGTCGCCGACGAGGAGAGCGGCAGCGCGCATGGCGCGCAGTGGATGGCCGACAACGCACGTGACGCGATCTATGCCGACTACGTGCTCACCGAGAGCGGTGGGCTGCACTCCGGGCCTAGCGAGTCACCGTTCGTCACGATCAACGTAGGCGAGAAGGGCGTCGCCTGGCGACGCCTGCGAATCGCTGGCACACCGGGCCACGGCTCGGTGCCGTACAGGTCGGACAACGCTTTGGTCAAGGCTGCGGCCGTCATCCAACGGTTGAGCGACTACAACCCGGCACCGCGGTTCCACGAACTGTGGTCGGAACGGGTGCGCACCCTCGGCGTCGACGAGGAGACCCAGAAGATGCTGCTCGACCCGGCCAAGATCGACGATGTCCTGGCGCGCATCCCGAACCGCGGATCTGCCGCCTACCTGCACGCATGCACTCACACGACATTCTCTTGCAACGTTGTCGGTGGGCGATTCAAGACCAATGTAATTCCCGATGCTGTGGAGCTCGAGGTCGACGTACGCACGTTGCCGGGCGAGGGCACCGCCGAGGTCCGCGCCCACCTCGACGCCGCACTCGGTGACCTAGCCGACATCGTCGAGGTGGAGATCATCATCGACGATCCGGCCACGATCAGCCCGACAGCGACGCCGCTCTGGGACAGCCTGCAGCGTGCGATATCTCGACCGTTTCCCACCGCCCGGCCGACTCCGGAACTGGTGGTCGGCTTTACCGATTCGCGGATCTACCGTCAACTCGGTGCCGTGGCATACGGGGCCGGACTGTTCAGCCCGTCGCTCAACCCGGGCGATTACTCCAGTCGATTTCATGGCAACGACGAGCGCATCGATGTCGAGTCGCTGGCGCTGACGACCCAGCTGTGGCTCGACGTGACTCGCGACCTCCTCGGCTGATGCACCGAAGCAACCCGGCACTGCCTATATGAGCGGCCTGCGCAGCAGGCGGTCTCACCGCTCACCGACGCCGGGCGGTGGGGGGTCGATGTGACGGATGCAACACGATTAGTGACAGCTGATCGGTGACGTCCGGCCAGTGATCGCCTTACGATACGAGACGGTTTCGTATCGAAAGGAATTTGCGGACGATGAGTCATTCTGAGGCATCACCGGGGGCACAACCGGACACCAACGGCATTCACGGTGGCTCACCGGAGCTGGCATCAGTGACGAGCTTCGGCCTGGACTCGCGAGTCCATGCCCGACGCTGGTTCACGCTGGCCACGCTGTGCCTCAGCCTGCTGATCATCGTGATGGACAACACCATCTTGAACGTCGCGATCCCAAGTTTCATGGACGA
>JBDSMK010000374.1:0-3336 GCA_039915905.1 Ilumatobacteraceae bacterium | reverse complement strand
ATTCCTCGGCTCGCAGTTCTCATTGGAGTTGAAGGGCGTCGAGCTCGCTCGATTCCAAGCCGTGAGCGGCCTGAGCTGGGAAACGGAGATGGTGGAGTTCAAGGACGTCACCGTCACCGGCAAGGTCACCACGCGCAAGCGGCCCGGCCAGACCAAGTACGGCGATATAACGCTGAAGCGCGGCCTGTCGGCCGACACGGCGTTGCTCGACTGGTACAAGGGTGTCCTCGACGGCAAGGTCGAGCGCAAAGACGGATCGATCGTGGTGTATGACATGACCGGCACCGAGCTCGACCGCTGGAACTTCGAGCGCGCTTGGCCGAGCAAGTGGAGCGCATCCGATCTTGATGCTGGTAGCGACACGGTGATGATCGAGGAGCTCACCATCGCTATCGAACATCTCGAGCGGAAGAAGTGAGCGGACTTCAAACCGAGTTTGATTTCTTCCTGCCCAAGGGTTTCGTTGATGAGCAGGGCCAACTGCATCGTGCTGGCACGATGCGGTTGGCTACTGCTCGCGACGAGCTCGATCCGTTGCGCGATCCGCGGGTCCGTGATGCCGACGATCCGTTCCTCACGATCTTGGTGTTGAGCCGGGTGGTCACTCGGCTCGGCACCGTCGGTCAGATAACGCCCCGCGAGATTGAAAACCTGTTTGCCGCCGACTTGGCATACCTCCAAGACGTGTATGGGGCAATCAACTTCGGTAACACCGAGGAGATCGCCGCAGTCATCGACGATGCTTCGTCGCGGGCAACGGGGGCGCGGGTCGCGACCTCGCACCACAGCGAGCCCACCAGTGCCGACGTGGTCTCGGCGACTGAACCCGATGGCGATGCACAAATCGCCGAGGACGCAGCGGCAGATGACCATCAGCAAGACCCAGAGTTCGTTGTCTCACGGCGCACGAGAGTTCAGGAAGTGGGAAGGCGGCAGGGTTGACCGATCGTCGGTCAACCACGCCAGATCAAATACGAAGAGAGTGTCATGAAGCGTTACCCGGAAGCGGCGTTGTGGGACGAGATCGCTTATCTCGCCTACCACTTGCACTGGGAGTTCGATTCGATCCTTGATCTCGAACATCGCGACCGGGGCCGGTTGATCGATGTGGTCGCTGATCTCAACCGCCGTTCGTTGGAGGCGTTCCGCAATGTCTGATTCGAAACAAGATCATTGGGACAACGCGTACCAGGGGACGTTCCTGGTGGAGGTCGACAGCGTCGAACTGGGCCGCTTCTCAGAGATCTCCGGTCTGCAGGTGGACATTGACGTTGAGGAGTTCACCGAAGGCGGCGAGAATGGTTTCGTGCACAAGCTTCCCGGTCGGATGACGTGGCCGAATCTTGTCCTCAAGCGCGGGATCACCAAGGAAGACGTGTTCATGAAGTGGTTGCACGACTCCGTCGGCGACGGGATGACCTCGCGGGGTGGGAAGTCGAAGCGCACAACTGCGGCGATTACGCTTCTGGGCGCTGACGGTGCCCGCTTGCGTTCCTGGAGCGTGTCCGACGCGATGCCGGTGCGCTGGACCGGGCCGAACTTCGCGGCCGGCTCCACCGATTCAGCAGTCGAGGAGTTGGAGATTGCCCACCATGGCTTCCGGGTCAGTTAGTCCGGTGGACGCGTCCGTTGGAGACGGCGTGGTTACCGCTCCGTCCAAGCGAACGGAGGCGCGCCCGATGCCCGTTCGAGCGGCGTCGCTGCAACGTGCCCTACGCACCACCCACCGACCGCTCGGCGTCGTAGCGCGCAGTACCGCCGTGTTCGGGCATCTCGTCGGTCTGAGCGGAACGCAACGGCATGCGATCCGACCCGACAGCTCACCGGCACTCGGAGTAGTTCGACTTCCCGACGGCGTATGGAGCAGTCCGAGAGAAGGTGACAGCGAGCTGGATGAGATCATCGCTGCCGATCCGGGGATGGCCGCGATTGCTCGGTTCTACGCCTCTCGTCGCGCGGCCAAACGTCCCGTCGCGGCGGCAACCCATCGTGGATTGCCGAGCACCGCCCGCCGTTCGGCGCGCACCAAGTCGGGGGCGATGACCGGACCAAGCGCACTCGCACGGCGCATGCAGCCCAACGAGACGCGAGTCCGTACCAACGATGGACACGGTGCAGCTACTGCCAACGCTCCAGTCGGCGCAACACCGAGGGGGACCGCGCTTGCGGTCCCTTCGGCCGCACAACCGAACCGTACGCAACAGGGCTCAACCGGCCGTGCAGCTAACCGAACGGGCGCGGCGCCCGCTAGCAGTGGCAAAGCCATTGTTCAAGCGGCCGAGAGCTATTTCAAAGCCGACACCGCCGACGCCAAGGCCGCTGCGTTCATCGCCGCGATGGGGCTGGCCTCGGCGCCTGCCGCAAGGTCGGGTCTGGCCGCGCCGCGAACAGACGCGGTAAACCCGGCCGCCACCGCGGCCGAGGTGGGCAACGATCGAGCAGCACTGTGGTCGTCGGTGGCAGGCCGCGATGGTGGTTTCGATGTCCATGCAACCGCAGACGCTGGGAAGGACTCTCGCATTGATGCCGGCGACGGCGCCGACGGAGCAGCGACCAAGTTCGGGCGCAGACCGGCAGGACCTACCGCTTCGGGCCGATTGTCGCGGCAGGCAGCGGCCGTCACCCGGCCAGGTCCGGCGGGCTCAATGGCGCCATCGTCGCGATTTGCCGCTGTCCGGGCCAGCCGTACTCCGGCGACGCGGTTCAGCGTCGCGGCTCCAGGTGCGGACCACCATGGCGACGCTCCCGAGGGGAGCTCGGACTCACCCTCTCCGGCTCATCGAGGTGGATTACCTACGCTGCATCGTGCGACCCAGCGGCTCATGCCACGGGTGCGTCGGTCTGTAGGGGATGTGGGTCGCGCTAGTCAATCGCCGTTGACATGGCCGATCGCGAGTCACTTCGACTCGTCGAGTGCGTCCACCCTCGTGCTCCCTGATCCGGCGATTCCTACTCGGTCTGCAATGCCCACCTCTCGTGGGTCCTGGCCATCGGAGCCATCGTCGGTCCAACGGTCGGGCACGTCGCCAGTTCACAGGTCGCGTGCATCCGGGTCGCCGGTGTCCGCGTCGCCGGTGTCCGCGTCGCCGGTGTCCGCGTCGCCTCAGCCGACGTCGTCCTCTCAGGCTGATTCGTCGTCCTCGCCCTCGCCCTCGTCCTCGTCCTCGTCGTCGTCGTCGTCGTCCTCGCCCACATCACGTGTGGATGCAGCGGCGGTTTCGATCTCGGCGGCAGCGTCGCCCTCCGACGCCGCCGCCGACCGAGTGCGGTCGACCAGGGCGCGGTGGGTATCTGGCAATCTGGTAATGCGTCCTGGGTCGTTTCGGCGCGCGAACA
>JBDSMK010000347.1:0-5948 GCA_039915905.1 Ilumatobacteraceae bacterium | reverse complement strand
CGCCGGACGGCCAGTCGTCACCGATTCACCGTTCGTACCTCCGGTGACCTGCGACGGGTCTGATTGCCACTTCTGACGGTGGCCGAACCCCTACTGTTGGGGCCTGATGGCCATCTCCTTCTCCCGTCCCGACCCGTCGTCGCCAGACGCGGTAGCGAGAGCGACGTTCTCCACAGCGCGCCGCGGTTTCGACCAGACCGAGGTGCGCGATCTGCTGCGCATGGTGGCCGCTGAACTAGCCCGTCTGCAGGAACGCGAGCGGTTTCTGGATCGTGAACTGCGCACTGCTCAGCGCGGTGCACCAGCACCGGTGGTGGCACTCGACGAGGAAGTAGTCACCCGGATGCTCGGTGAGGAGGCGGCGCGCATCTTGACCACCTCGCGAGAGGCCGCTTCGCAGATCAAGATCCGAGCTGAGGAGTCTGCTGCGCGGCTGTTGCGCGAGGCCACCGACGAGGCGCAACGAGTGCGCGAGGAGGCGGCAGTAGAAGCCGCCCGGCGGCGACAGGACGCATCAGCCGATGCGGAGAGCGAACTCGAGATGGCCAAGCAGCAGGGCCGCGAGATGGTCAACGAGGCGCGTGCTTACCGCGAACGTGTGCTCAGCGAACTGGCCCGCCGGCGAGAGATGGCTCGCAAGCAGATCGAGCAACTGGTGCACGGTCGCGATCGTCTGTTGCAAGCGTTCGAGCGGGCCCGTCTGGCGGCTGTCGATGTGATGGCCGAGATGACACCGTTGGGCGAGCCGTCGGAGTACGTCAACCTCACCCCGACCACCGGGCCGTTGCCGGTGATGCTGCCGAATCAGCCTCCGCCACGGCCTCAGCCGCGGCTGGTGAGCACCACGATGGCGCCGGCTGCTGCGCCCTACGATCACAGAACTGCGGAAGCTTCGACTGATCGTGGCTCGGGTGATGACACCGTGGCGTTGATGCGCGAGGGCCACGACGACCGCGCTGCGCCAGACCGTGATCGTCGGTCGGCGACGGTGGTCTCGTTGTTTGCCGGGGAACTGCTCGTCGACGAACCACCGGTCGAACCAGCCGAGTCCGAGGTAGCGGTCGAGCCCGAGGTAGCGGTCGAGCAGTCCGAGGTCGAGCCGACGGAGGCCGAGCAGCGCGAGGTCGAGCAGTCCGAAGACGCGGAGAACACCGAGGTTGCCGAGACCGAACTTGCCGACAACGTGGTTGCCGACACGGTGGTCGCAGAGCCGCTGAGCGCTAAACCGGAAACCGGCGAGTCGGAAGCCCAAGCAGAAGAGGCCCAAGCAGAAGAGGCCCAAGCAGAAGACGCCCAAGCAGAAGTGGTGGAAGTCGAGCCGGAAACTGAAGTGGGAGTAGGGGAGGCAGCGGCAGAACCAGCGGCAGCCGTAGGTGAGGCCATCGATGCCGATGCTGCTGCGGTGGACGACCTCTTCGCCCGGCTGCGCGCAGCCCGTGCCGCGTCGGTTGCCGAGCGTTCACGAATGCTCGACGACTTGCCTGCCGACTCGGCGGGCGCCCGGGCATCGCGACCGGTGGCATCATCGCCGATCGTCGCCCAGACACCCGATGACGACGCAACCCGGTCTCTGTTGCGACCGGAGGACCTCTCGGTGTTCGCACCATCGCCGGACGCTCCCAACGATCCGGGCGAGGCCGACGACAGCCCGTTCGGGAGGCGTGACGCGTCGCTGACACCGTTGATCGTGGCCGGTGCGAGGAAGTTGAAGCGGATCCTGGCCGATGAGCAGAACGACGTGCTGCACACCTTGCGCCGCGCCGACCCGGTGGTCGAACTCGATGCCATGCTCGCCCCCGAGGCCGAGCACTCGCGGCACTACGTCGCTGCCATCGAACATGAGCTGCAGGCCGCTGTCGCCGAAGGCGCAGCGTCGGTGGACACCCGCCTGACAGATGTGCGCCTTGGCGACGAAGCCCGCGACGGTGCCGTCCAGCAGGCCGTAGCGGAACTGTCCACGACGATCGTGGCGCCGTTGCGCGAGCGGTTGGCACGAGCAGTGGTGGATGCGGCCGCGGACAACGAGGAGCTCGCTGCTCTTGTGCGTGGCATCTACCGGGAATGGAAGATCCAACGGATCGACGAGCACCTCGACGAGGTGGTTCGCATCGCGTTCGGGTGGGGTGCGCTGGCCGGCGTGAAACCGGGCGCCCCGGTGAAGTGGGTGCACGACCCGCGGTTCCCGGTGTGTGCGGACTGCGACGACAACGCGCTCACCGGCGTCATCGGTGCCGGCAGCCCGTTCGCCACCGGTCGGCCATGCGCCCCGGCACACGAGGGTTGCCGCTGCATGCTTGTAGCAGCCGGCAGCTAGTCTCTCCCCGGTGCGGAACCCCTCCGACAGAGCCCCGCGGGGTGACGCCCCTCCTCCACATCGCCGGAGAGTCAGCGATCGCGGCCGAATCGTGCTCATCACGGTTGCCGTGGTGCTCGTTGCGCTGGTGTTGTCCGGGCGGTTCTTTGCCGGGTTCTACGTCGACTACCTGTGGCACCTGTCAGTCGGTCGCGGCGACGTGTTCTGGGGGGTGCTGCGCATCAAGCTGTTGATGTTCGTGCTTTTCGCCGGGGCGTTCTCGGCCGTCGCGATCCTCAACCTGCTGATTGCCGATCGGCTGTCGCCGGTCACGTTCTCGGCCAATACCAACCCGGCGGTGCAGCGCTTCCACGAGTTCTTCGGGAAGCGGATGCGATTGTTCCGGATCGTCGTCGCGATCGTCTTCGGGATGCTCTTCGCGGCTCCCGCGATCAGCCACTGGCAGGACTGGCTGATGTTCCGAAACTCGAAGTCGTTCGGGCTGAGCGACCCTCAGTTCCACCACGACATCGGCTTCTACCTGTTCAAGCTGCCGTTCATCACGTTCCTGCTCAACTGGCTGTTCGCCGCGCTGGTGTTCATCACGCTGCTCACGACCGCCACCCACGTGCTCAACGGTGGCATCGTCATCCAGCCTCCGCGACCGAAGATCCGCAAGGCAGCCAAGGCCCACTTCGCGGTGTTGCTCGCTGCGTTGGCGCTGGTCAAGGCGGCCGACTACTGGGTGCAGCGGTATGAGCTGACCGCCGAGAGCCGCAGCATCGTGCGCGGCGCCACGTATACAGAGGTCCACGCCCACCTACCGGCGATCATGTTGCTCGGGCTGGTCGCGGTACTGGTCGCTGGGTTGTTCTTGAGCACGCTGAAGACCGGTTCGTGGCGCGTGCCGCTGGTCGCTTCGGCGTTGTGGGCGGTGATGGCACTTGTCGGGGGGCTGATCTATCCGGCAGCCATCCAGGCGCTGGTGGTCAACCCGAACCAGCGCGAGCGGGAGGCGCCGTACATCGAGCGCAACGTGCTGGCCACCCGGCACGCGCTGGGTATCGACAACGTTCAGCGAGTCAGTGTGAACATCGGCGACGTGACGACGCCGGAGGTGAATGCGGCCACCTTGCCGTTGCAGAACGTTCGGCTGTTGAACCCTGTGTCGATGGCAACCCGGTTCCGCACGGATGAGGGACTGCGTGCCGGGCTGACGATCAACAACCTCGACGTCGACCGCTACGTGATCGACGGTCGGATGCAGCAGGTGGTCATCGGGGCTCGCGAGTTGGACCTCGACTCTGTGGCCAACAAGACATGGCAGGGCAAGCACCTGATCTCCACCCACGGGTGTGGGCTGGTCACTGCGCCCGCCGGTCAGATCGATACCACCGGTCGCCCCGTGTATCAGAACATTCGGCTGGCGCGTCCGGAGTTGTACTACAGCGACGTGCTCGATGGCTATGCGATCGTCAATACGTCTGTCAAGGAGGAGACCTGTCCGGATCAGACCGACCCGGGGCCGTATTCCGGTGTCGGCGGGGTGAAGCTGGATTCGACGTTGAAGCGGCTCGCGTTTGCTTTGAGCTACTTCGATTACAACCTGTTCGGTTCCAGTGCGGTGAAAGACGACTCGCGGCTGATCTCCACCCGGCGGGTGCAGGACCGGGTGCGCACGCTGGCGCCGTTCTTGAAGTTCGACGGTGATCCGTACCCGGTGCAGATCGATGGTCGGATCCTGTGGGTAATCGATGGTTACACCACGTCGAACCGCTACCCATACGGCCAGGACGGTGACAGCTCCCAACTGCGCGGTGACAGTGGGCTCAACGACACGTTCAACTACGTTCGCAACAGCGTCAAGGCGGTGGTCGACGCCTACGACGGCAGTGTCACGTTTTACGCGTTCGATCCTGTGGATCCGGTGTTGAAGGTGTGGGAGTCGGCGTTCCCGGGCTTGTTCCGGCCGATGTCGGAGATGTCGCCCGAACTCGTGGGTCACTTGCGCTACCCCGAAGAATTGTTCCGGGTGCAGACCTCGGCGTACTCCAAGTACCAGTTGGCGCCGGAGGCGTTCTTCGATCGGATCGGGGCTTGGTCGGTGAGCCAAGCGCCGCCTCCGCAGGATCAACCGATCACCTCGTCCGGGCCGACCACCACCGACAAGGAGACCGCCCAGCAGCAGGCGTTCTCCGGTGATTCGTCGTCCGATCGCTTCGTGCCGTACTACTCGATGTTCAAGGCGCCCGGGGCGGCGGTTCCGTCGTTCGAGCTGTTCAGGCCTTTCGTCAAGTTCAGCACCGACGATTCGCGACGCGAGCTGCAGGCTTTCATGACTGCGAGCAGCGATCCGAAGACGTATGGCCAGCTGATCGCTTACACGGTGAACGATCCGCTGCCCAACGGCCCGTTGCAGATCGCCAACACGATGGCCCAGGACCCGTTGATATCCCAGCAGGTCACGTTCATCGACCAACATGGTTCAAAGGTCGTGCTCGGTGATCTGCAGATGGTGCCGATCGGCGGAGGCATCGTGTGGGTTCGTCCGCTTTACTCGCTTCCCACCGGCAGTGACCAGCCATTGGTCAAGTTCGTGCTCGCCAGTTATGGGGGCAGGGCCACCTTCGGGGTGAGCATCGGCGAGGCGATCGGCAAGCTGTTCCCGGGTTTCACCCAGGACCTCGGTGATGTGGTCGATGTGCCTGGTGCGCCGCCCGGCAGCGGACCTGAGTTGCCTCCTACCGTGCCGGGTGACACGACGCCGTCTACCACTGTTGGACCGACCACCACGTTGCCGGGGTCGCCGAGCACCTCGACTCCGGAAGAGTTGTTGGCGTCCGCCAACCAGTTGTTCGGCGAGGCCGACGACGCGCTGGCCGCCAAGGACCTCACCACCTATGCGACCAAGGTTGCCCAGGCGCGGGCACTGGTGAAGCAGGCCTACGACCAGATGTTGTCGTCGACGCCGTCGACGTCTGTGCCGGGCTCGTCGTCGTCGGGAACTTCGTCACCAACGACTACGGGGACGTCGTCGACCACCACGTCCGCGAGTGTCAGCACCACGTCGGCTGCGCCGACTACTACGTCGCCTACCGTGTCCGGCTGAGGCGTTCGCTCAGCCTCGGCCGGAAGCCTTGCGAACCTGTTCGGCGAGTACTGCGAGGTCCTGGCGGAAGGCGATCTCGTAGCGTGCCTGCTCGTTGGCCAGCTTGACCTGACCGTTGCGGATGGCCTCCACCTGCTCGTCAGTGAGGCCGCTTGTGTCGGTTGGAAGTTCGGCTAGCGCATCGATGTCTCGGCCGAGCTCGCTGAGCTGGTTGGCCAGTTCGGTGCTGATGTTGGAGAGCCGTTGGTCGAGCGCGGCGACCAGTTCGGTGTTCTGCCTGGCGGTGTGGTCGGTGGCGCTCACCCGCTCGGCGAGTTGGGCGATCTGGCTGTTGTCCGGCGTGGTGGTGAGTCGTTCCTGCAGTCCGGCAACCTGTCCGCAGAGCTCTTCGATCGTCGCGGTGTGGTCGGGGATGTTGGCGAGTCGCTCGCGGAGCTCGTCGATCGTTGCGGTGTGATCGGGGGCGGTAGGGGTATTGGCGATTTGGTCAAGTCGTTCGCGGAGTTGGTTGATCTCGGGGGTGTGATCGGGAGCGGTCGGTAGTTG
>JBDSMK010000328.1:0-3068 GCA_039915905.1 Ilumatobacteraceae bacterium | reverse complement strand
AACACCAACGCTGGTAAGACCACGCTCAACGGTGTGGGAGTGCCGGCCAGCGGCAACGTCCTGCTCGTCCAGAGCGGGGCCGGGTTCAGCACGGATTCCAGCAGTTTCCCTGCCGCTGTCGCGGCGTGGGCGACGGACGCTAACCATCCGACCGGGCTGTACGCGTACACCTCGACCACCGGCGCCAGCCAGGCGGTTGCGGCGATCGGCGTCGGCGATCAGTCCTACGGCGTTCGGGCGCTCGGTGTCAAGGCTCCGCTGTTCGTCGTGCCCCTGGGAGCTGCACCGCAGGCCCGCACCGACGCCCACTCGGCTGGTGAGTTGATCGAGGACAGCAGTGCACAGCTGTGGTTGTGCGTCGCCGGTGGTACGCCGGGCACGTGGCGCAAGCTTGCCGGTGCGACCACGGCCGGGGCGTTCCACCCGATCAGCCAGGTGCGCGTCTACGACTCTCGTTCGCTGGCGCCGACCCCTGGCAAGCTGGCCACCAGCACCAACCGCGTCGTCAGCGTCAAGGACGGCCGCGACCCGGCGACGGGCGCCGTCACCGCTGCCAACGCGATCCAGGCGGGCGCCACCGCGATCACCGGCAACGTCACCGTCACCGAGACCACCGGCGCGTTCGGTGGGTTCCTCACCGTGATGCCCGGTGACGCGGCGGCGGCTGTCGGCTCCACCCTGAACTGGTTCGGCCCGAATCAGAACATCGCCAACTCGTTTGTCGCCAAGCTCGACGCCAACCGCCAGGTGAAGGTGTTCTGCGGCGGCGCCCCCAACCCCGACACCCACTTCATCCTCGACGTCACCGGCTACTACCTGTAGCCGGTTCGTCAAGGTCCGATCGGCGGTAGCCGGAATGCTTGTCAGTTGAGCTTCAACATGCACACCGGTCAAGGAGGGCGAATGTCCTCCTTGACCGGTGCTGAACTGGGCTACATACGTGAGCGCGTCATCCGACCACTACATCGAAGCTCGAGCCAGCTGCGCCGAGCAACGAGTGCTCATCGGACCCACTCGTCCGCACAACCGGTCCCGGTCACTTCCCGATGTCGGCGAACTTCGCGCTGCACTCCTGCAGCCGCGCCGCGTCGGCTCCAGTTGCCGAGGTAGCGAGTGCTGCGGCCGCCTTGGCGAGATCGAGACCCTGCTGGGTGATCGAGTTCACATCAACCGACGACGGGTCGGCAAGCATCTTCTTGTTGGCGGCGACGAACTTGTCGACGGCGCCGCAGTAGGCCTCCACATCGGCGTTGGCCCCTTTTGCTGCACCAGACGGCGCTGCGGTGCTGGCTGGGTCCTTCTTGGAAGCGACTGACGGTGGCGTGGAACTGCCACCGCTCGAAGACCCGCACGCGACCGTCCCGAGAAGCAATGGAACCGATAGCGCGACGAGCTTGAACAGGCGTGAAGACATGGGGGGGAACCTCCGAAGGCGTTGATGACGAGACGCCGTGATTCGATGTCTCGCTCACACACTGCAGAATCCGTGCGCTTCTCCGATGAGCAATCGCTACTCATTGTGCGCGAGATCTGAAGCATCGCGTCTTCCGCGTTGCAGTCAGCTGGACCCCACGCCCCCCACCGTTTGGAGGGCGTGGGAAAGTTCGGCGCGGCTCGATACGCCCAGCTTTGTGTAGACGCCCTGCAGGTGGTTGTTGACGGTTCGGACCGACAGAAACAGTCGGCGGCCGATCTCCTGGCTCGGGGTGCCGGCCGCAGCCAGCATTGCCACCTCACGTTCGCGAGCCGTGAGCGGAACGACCATGTCGAGTGTCGCCAGTTCGTCGGAGCGGGCACCTTCCGCCAGGGCGATCTGGCCCTGAGCTCGGGTTGCCAAGTTCGTTGCGCGCCGACGGTCGCCGCCGCGACTGGCGCAGTCGGTCGCCTGCGCTAGCGCTTCGGCGGCGATGAGGTGGCACCCCATCGCTTCGAAGGCGTCGGCGGCCGAGACCAGCGCGTCGAGCGAAGCCGACACTCGTGCACGCACGTGGAGGGCTCTGGCAGCCACGAGCGTGCCGTCGCAACGATCAGCCAACTCATTCAGCCGGTCCACGGCATCCAACGGCCTACCGATTCTGGCGATCTCGTGCCACAGCCAGGCCTCCACCGTGGTGTGTCCCGTCGCAGACGCGAGTTCAGCTCCCCCCTGCAGCACGGCGACGGCGTCGGCGCGGTGACCTTGTGCAACGAGCACCCAGGCCTGACCCAAGCAGCGCTCCGGCATCAGGAATCCGAACCGTCCGTCGATCGCGGCCAATTCGACCAAGGCCTGGTGTGCTGTCACCATGTCGCCTGTCACTGAACTCAGTGCGGCCAGCCCGGCCAGCGCCATCGACCGTGGGCCTCGCCACTGGGCCGCCGCCGTCACCGCTGCCGCCTCACGGCACCAACGAACACCACTCGCCCCGCGCCCGCGGATCAAGGCGATACGCGCGAGGTTCAGAGCGAACCACGTCTGGCCCATCAGAGAACACGCCGCCACCGATGCCTCGTAACCTTTCAACGCCAGACCGTTGGCCTCGTCGAGTGAGCCGTGTTCCTGCAACGCCAGGCACAAGGTCAGCAGGTGGGTTTCGAGGCTGGTGAGGGCGATGTCGTCGTCGAGTCGGCGATGGCGGACGTATGCCAGCCGCGCCAGCCCGATCGCTTCGCCGCTGCGACCGGCCAATGCGATCGCTGGCACACCAGGGGTCGACCACAGCACCTGAGTGCGTGCGTCGTCGTTGCTTATCTCGACGCCGCTATCGGACAGTCGAGTGTGCATGTCGAGCTCGCTGAGTGTTCGAAGCGCGTCCGCTGGGTGGCCGCTGTACAGCTGCACGTTGGCGAGACGGCTCACGAGTTCCTCTCGCAACGACTCCAAGCCCTCCCCGTCCAGGTGGGTGACCGCTGTCTCGGTCACCTCGGTGGCGCGTTCCGGTTGCATCAGGCCGAACAACAAATTTGTCCCGCGAATGCCGACGAGTCGCAGCACCTCCGCTGGAGACCCATCGAGGATGTCGGCGGCCGCCAACACTCGTTCTGAATCTGCAAACGAACCGGTCTCGTACAGGGCCTCGCCGAGCAGG
>JBDSMK010000303.1:0-7231 GCA_039915905.1 Ilumatobacteraceae bacterium | reverse complement strand
GCTCGGCCAGCTGCCCGTTGGTCAGTCCCTCGGCGATCAGAGCGGCAACCTCGCGTTCGCGCGCCGTGAGACTGCCTTCGGGGCGCGCCGTGGAACCTTCCAACCGGTGCATCAGCGCTTCGGACCGGTCACGCCTCCAGCCGGGCCACGCGGCCAAATCGTCGGCTACCACGCCGCGCACCGTACGCAGCGCGGCCTTACGGTCGCCGACGGCCAACTGCGCGACCGCCAGAGCGTGGCGCAGCGAAGCAACGGTTGGAACGAACAGTCGCGGATCGGGTTCCTCCACCACCGCAGCGAGCGCGACCACCGCAGCGTGGGCGTCACCCTCGGCCAGCAACAACAAGCCCTGCGCATGAGCTCGCAGGGCAGAAAGATCGAGGTGCTCACCGAGCCATCCGTCGAGCAGCTCTGCACGCACCCGGCGCGCATCGATACCGGCCAGCAGCGCGCTGTCGACGATGTCGACGACTACCGGCAATGTGCGCGCCGTGTCGGCGAACTGCTGAAGGCCGAGCAGTTGCTTCCACACCGCTTCGGCCAGGTCGCGGTCACCCAGCTGGCCGGCGGCAAGCAGCTTGGCCGGGATCGATTCCTGTTGGTAGTCGGTGACGTTCACCGAGGTCGACTCGATCTCCACGAGGCTCGCCAACGCAGCGGCAGCCCGACCTTCCTCCAACGCCAAGATCGCCCCATAGGTGAGGACGCGCGAGCGCTTCGCCGACCAGTCACCGCCGCGCTGCCCGGCCTCGGCGATCGCCCGCCGATATCGCCGTAGGTCGGCGCTGCCGAAGGCGGCCTGCGCCTCCTGCAGCGCCAGCACGCCAGCGCCTAGCTTGTCGAACCCGGCCGACTCGGTGATCGCCAACAGGTCGGCGCGCAACGCCGCGCCGGCCGCGCTGTGGGCGATGATCATCGAGCTCAGGTTGCTCAGGGCGCGGGACGCCAGCACCATGTCACCAACCCGTAGCGCCGCTTGGTAAGCGGCCCGCAGTGCTCCTTCGGTCTCGGCCAGCGGGCGCCATGAGATGAATGCCGAGGCGTCCTCCACCATCGCCTGGGCAACAAGCCAATCATCGCCGTTTGCCTCCGCCTCGCGGCGCGCCCGCCTGGCCCAGTCCACTGCTTCGTCGCCACGCTCAGCGATCATCATGATCTGCGCGACTGCACCGAAGGCACGACCGCGGGCGGTGCCGGCAGGCAACGCATCGGCGAATGCGATGAGTTGCTCGAGAGAGGCGTCGCGGTCGGCAACGAAACCTCGTTCGTGATGCAGCCTGGTGATGAACCGCTGCGCCTCGACACTGTCGAGATCATCCACGGCAACCGCCATCCACCGCACTGCGAAGCCCACTGCCTCCTGGAGGAAGTCGAGGCGCCAGGCGGCATCAGTGGCAACGCGCAGCAGGTCCGGGTCGCTGGGCGCCTCGGAGAGTGCAAACCCGGCCAGGCGCAGCGCTTGGAATGAAGCGCCACTGGCAAGGTAGTGACTCGCCCCCTCGCGGGCGATCGCCGGGATCAGGTCGAAGTGGCCGGCTCCGGCGGCATGACGGGCCAGCGACGCATGGTCGGGGCGTGTCTGGGCCTGCAACGCCTTCAACGAACGTTCGTGAAGACGTCGCTTCTCGCGACCGAGCAGCTGCTGTTGGACGGCGTCGGCAACGAGGGCGTGGGCAAACCAGAAGTGATCGTTGGACGGCTCGGTGAGCACGTTCGTGCGGGTGAGCTCACGTAACGCGGCGAGCAGCTCGCGTTCTGGCAGCTCGGTGAGCGAGGCGAGCATGTCGAACGACGCCGGGTCACCGAACACTGCGAGCGCGTCGACCACAGCTCGCTCGGCGGGTTGCAAACCAGCGAGTTGCTGGTGCACCGCCTCGTCGAGCGACCACGGCAACTGCGCCGAGAGCAAGTCGTCCATGCACGCATCGGTGCCACAACAGCGCAACAGCTCCTCGACCACGAAGGGGATCCCGCCGCTGCGCCGGAACACGGTTTCCACCGCCGCTGACGAGGGATCGGCGTTGCCGATGGCCGAGATCAGCGCCGCCACCTCATTGCGGTCGAGGCGGTCGAGGCGGATCTGCTCGACGGTGAACTGGCCCTCCAAGCGTTGCACGAACTCTCCGCCCGGTGCACGGCGTGACAGGTCGTTGACCCTGTAGGTTCCGACCACCACCAGGTTCGGCCACGGCTGCAACAGGATCTGCTCGAGCACGTGGACGCTGTCAGCATCGGCCCAGTGGAGGTCCTCCACCAGCAACACGGTACGACCCGCATGCACGGCCTGGCCCACCGTGGACTTCGCACCCTCGGACGGAGCTGATCCGGCGGGCGCCAACTGGCCGATGACATCGAACGGCCGCCCGAGTGAACCTGGCTGGGCTTGCGCGTTGAGCACTACGACGTCTGGCGGAAGCTGGGCGACGAACTCGCGCAGCAGGCGTGACTTACCGATTCCGGCCTCCCCCGAGACCAGCGCGATCTCCGGTCCGTCGGCCGTTCCCAGCTCGGCCACATCCACCAGGCCGATCAGCCGCTGCAGGGCGGCGCGGCGCCCAACCATCACGGGGGATAGTCCGGTTCGGCCGTGCAGCACGTCTCTCAGATTACTGCGGGGTGTGCCGCGACCCGGCTGGAACAAGCCAGCCGGGTGCGGCGTCTTCACCGGGCGCGTCGCTCAAGCAACGCGCGAATCGCTCGGGGAGGAGCAATCCTGGCGTGTCGGCAGAGCGACGACCTCGGCGATCCGCTGGCCACGACGACGGCCACGGCCACTATTACGGCCGAACACGAGGCTGTGGCGTGCGGCCCGGTCGACCATGCTCGTGTGATGCTGACGGACGGCCTCGCCAGCGGTTATCAGTTGGCTGAACATGGTGGCTTCCTTGTTGTTCAGCGCCTCGACTTGGTTGCACCGGCGAAATGCCGGAGCGGGGCGCTGAAAACAAGTGTGGGCCACTGAGGTAGGCGACCACATCCGCACATCGACGTATTTGCGCGCCATCCGGCGTCTAGGTATGACCGCTGTCACACCGCTTCCCGGCGCATCGGCGTCACACCGAGAATGCGTCGATCATCTGGTGAACGTCGCCCAGTGGGTACAGGATCGGGCAGGTGCAGCCGTTGGCTATGTACTCGTCCACCTTCGCCCGCGCGTCTGCCGCGGTGCCGGACGCGGTGAGCATCTGCACGATCTCGTCGGGAACCAGCTTCGCTGCTGCTTGCACCTGTTCGTGGGTCGCCGGCCAGGTGAGCACCTCGCCCACTGCATCGAGCAGAGACTGCGGTACGCCGGAGGCCTTCATGATGTGCGGTTGCTGGCCTAGGTACTGGGTGACCATCATCCGCGCCATGTCGAGCGCGGTACGACGGTCCTCGTGGACCGAGCAGACCACGAGCTGTGGCCGGTCGATGTCGTCGATCGTCCGTCCGGCCTTCGCCGCGCCGCGCCCCAGCGCCTCGATCGCCCTGGCGTTGTAGTCCGGGGAGACGAGGTAGTTGAGCACCACCCCGTCGGCGATCTCGCCTGTCAACTCCATCATCTGCATCCCGGTGGCGCCAATGTAGATCGGCACGTCCTTGGGACGGCGGTCCTGGTAGACGTAGTCCAACTCGACGCCGTCGAGATGAACGTGGCTGCCGTGGAACGTGACGTTCTCGTTGTTCAGCAGGGCGCGCACACACGTGACGATCTCGCGCATCGCGGTCAGTGGGCGGGCCCGGTCGATGCCAACCTTGCGAGCCAGCGGATCCCACCACGCGCCGATTCCGAGGATCACCCGGCCGGGGGCGAGGTCATCGAGGGTGGAGAACGTGGCCGCCAGCCGTGCCGGGTTGCGACTCCAGCAGTCGACCACACCCGACCCCACCTTGATCCGCTCGGTGACGCTGGCGAACGCGGCCATCGGCACGGTGGCCTCACGCACCAGGCGGCTCTCCGCCTGCCACACAGCATGAAAGCCCTTGGCCTCGGCGTACTGCGCGATAGCCATTCCTTCGCGGATCGGATGGGCGTCTTGCAGGTAGAGCGCGACCGGCGTGTTCATCGCGCAGATGGTGCTAGTTCCTTTACATTTTGTCAAGCACAGTCGACTCTCGACCCCGCTGCCGGGACCGATCAGAGCAGAGCGAACAGCCGCTCGGCCTGTTCGGCCGCCTTGGCCCGCACCTCACCGATGTCGACCCGGGTGGGTAGGCCGTCGTGCAATACCAGCTCGCCGGATTCGTCTCCGGATTCGTCGCCGCATTCGTTACCGAGTCGTACCTCCAAGGCCCGCATGCCGGGCGTGAACGCCACGTGCCACGGGCTATCAGCGCGGTCGTAGCTCCACGTGACCCGATCGGCCCGAGCCTCGGGGAACAACTCGTAGCCGGCGTTCAACCACGCCCACACCGTGTCCGGGCTGGCGGTGATGTCGTCCTCACGCAGCCGCACGTAAGCCAGCCGAGCCTCTTCCAGCATGTCGGCGCCGATGCCGTCGGTGCCGAGCACGATCCGGTTGGGACGGGCTGCCGGACGGGCATAGCCGACCGAGTTGTTCATGTTCGAGCGCGGGTTGTGGGCAATCGTGCCGGGCAGGTCGCGGTCGAGGTAGACGCAGTGCACGAGCATCCAGTCCGGACGCGCCAGACTCGCCAAGCGGGCACCGGCGGCTGCGTCGTCGGGCCCCTCGGCGACGTGGATGTGCACACCTACACCGATGTCGGTGGCAAGACCCGCTGCTGCCTCCAACGTGGCCTCGCTGCAGGTGAACGCGGCATGCACCCCGACCATGCCACGTCCGCCGGCGCGCAGGTAACGCTCGTTCTCCGCCAGGCCCCGGCGAGCACCGTCGGAACCGTGACGGTCGGTCACGCCGTAGGCGGTGTTGACCCGTACGCCGACTTCGGCACAGGCATCGGCGATGATCGACAGGCTGCCTTCGATGCACGACGGCGACTCGTGGTGGTCGACGATCGCTGTGGTCCCCGACTGCAACGCCTCGACCGCTCCGAGCATCGCCGACCAGTGGATCATCTCGGCGTCGAGCGCCACGTCGAGGCGCCACCACACCTGCTCGAGGATCTCGAGGAACGAGGTCGGCTGCTTCGGCGGCGCCGGCATGCCGCGGGCCAGCGCCGAGTACAGATGGTGGTGCCCGCACACCATTCCTGGGGTGACCGCGCCGGGGGTGACGGTGCCGGGGGTGACAGGTCCAGGGGTGACGCTGCCCGGTGTGACGCTGCCCATCAGCGGACCGCAACGCCTTCCCGGGCGTCGACGATCCGGCGATATGCCAGCGGGTCGGTGGCACCCTCTGTGGAAAGCAGCAGCACGCGGTCGTCGGCGCGCAGCAGTCCGGCGGCGGCGTACTGCACCGCACCCGCCAACGCAGCCGCGCCCGACTCGCCGGAGACGATGCCGGCCGATGCCAGCAGGCGCATCGCGTCGCGGGCGTCGTCGTCGCTGACCGTCACCACGTGATCTGTGCCGGCCGACACTCGCGGCCAAGCCACCGGCGAAGGGGTGCCGCAGTTGAGACCGGCCATGATCGAGTCCTGCTCGCCGGGGATCGTCAGCACATGGCCGGCGAGCAGCGACGCCAGTACACACGCCGCCGAAGTGGGCTCCACCGCAACGATGCGCACCGCCGAGGCACCGGCCCGGCGATAGCGGTCGACCACGGCAGCGGCCAATGCGCCGACACCGACCGGCACGAACACCACGGTTGGTCCGCCCGGCGCGTCGTGCTGGAGATCCAGTTGTTCATCGATCTCGGCGAAGATCGTGGAGTAACCATCGACGATCCAGTTCGGTACATCCTCGTAGCCCGGCCACGACGTGTCGGAGATGACCAGCGTGTCTTCCGAGGCCCAGGCCGCGACCTCGGCGACGGCCTGGTCGTAGGTGCCGTCGGAGACGGTCACATCGGCGCCTTCAGCAGCGATCGAGGCTTTCCGTGCGGCCACGGTGTTGGCCGGCACACGTACGCGTGATGCCAGGCCCAGCAGCCGAGCGAAGTGCGCAACGGCACGGCCGTGGTTGCCGTCGGTAGCGGTGGCCAGCGTCAGCGCGCCGAGCTCGGCCACCTGGCTGGACAGCTCATCGAGCGTGCCCCAGGTGTCGAACGGACGGCCTCGGCGACGTTCGAGGCAGACGTATACGGCCCACGAGGCGCCGATGATCTTGAACGCCGGCAGACCGAGGCGCGACGACTCGTCCTTCACCCACACCGCCTCGACGCCGAGTACGCCGGCCAGCGAACCCGCGCTGTGCAGCGGTGAGGATGCGTAACCCGGAAGACGCCGATGAAACGCCCGCGGCGGTTCGCCTTCTGGCGGAGCGACAGTGAAACCCGGAACGTGCAGCGGGTTGGCGTGGACGGCCATGGTCGTTTCCTGCGTTCGGCTGCGAGGCGGTCAGTCGGCGGAAGCGCGACGCATCGGAAGCACGGTGCGCCACTCGCCGTCGGCCATGTGCAATGCGGCGGCCACTGCGCCGGAGGTGGGCACCAGTCCGATCTCGCCGACGCCCTTGATGCCGTATGCAGCACGTGGTTGCGGCACCTCGACCAACTCCACCTCGATCGCCGGGACGTCCTTGGGCCGCAGGATGCCAAGGCTGCGCAGCGTCATGTTGGTGGGGAAGCCGAGCTCGTCGGCCGGGAAGTCCTCCGTGAGTGCATAACCCAAACCCATGTGCACCGCACCTTCGATCTGTCCCTCGCACAGCCGAGGGTTCACCGCCTTGCCGACATCATGGATGGCCACGACCTTCTCGATCGCCCCGGTCGCCTTGTCAGCGATGACCACCTGCGCGGCGAATCCGAACGCAGCGTGGATCGTCGGGTTCGGGTACTTCGGGTCGCCCAACTTCTGGGTCCAGTCGACGACGTGCTCGGCGATGTGGTCGACGTTCGGCACGCACCCAGCGGCCAACGCCACCAGGCAGGCCTTCTGCACAGCACCGGCAGCCATCAGCGTGCCGCGGCTGCCGGTGGTCTGGCCGAAGCCGATCTCGCGGGATGTATCGACGATGACCTTGATGCGTGCCGGATCGACACCGAGTTCGGTGACCGCCACCTGCAACGCCACTGTGTGCACACCCTGACCCATCTCGGTGAAGCCGTGTCGCACCTCGATCGTGCCGGTGCCGTCGAGGCCGCCGCCGCTGGGCCCAGCATCGGTGAACCGGACAACCGCACCCGTGACCTCGCGCAACCCGTTTCCGAGCCCTGAGTTCTTCAACGCC
>JBDSMK010000285.1:0-12432 GCA_039915905.1 Ilumatobacteraceae bacterium | reverse complement strand
CACGATCATCGCCTACTGGTGCTTCCGCAACCCGCAGATCTACTACGGCGTCGTCAACCCGTTGGATCTGGCCGTGTTGTCCGCTGCATTCGCCGGCGCATGCGGCGGATTCCTGTGGTGGAACGCCGCTCCGGCCAAGATCTTCATGGGCGATGTCGGGTCGTTGGCGATCGGCTCAGTTCTGGCATTGCTGGCGTTGACCACCGACACTCAACTGCTACTGGTGCTGATCTGCGGGATAAACGTCATCGAAGCAGGTTCGGTGGCATTGCAGATGATCGTGTTCAAGGCCTCCGGCCGCACCAAGCGACTCTTCCGGATGACGCCGATCCATCATCACTTCGAGCTGTTGGGTTGGCCGGAGACAACTGTGATCATCCGCTTCTGGCTGATCTCCGGGATGTGCGTGGCAACCGCGCTGGCGCTCTTCATCGGCGACTTCACCCACATCGATCTCAACAGGATCGCTCCGTGAGCCCGGCCGGCGCGCCGCGTGCCTTGGTCTACGGCCTCGCTGTCTCCGGCGAAGCGGTTGCCATTGCTCTGCAACGCCACGGCTACGAACTCGTCATCGCCGACGATTCGGTGACCCTGGCCAAGCAGCAGATCGCTGATGGGCTCGGCGTGGAACTGATCGCCACGCCTTCCGCGTCGGAGATCGGCCGGGTCGTGGAGCGCTGCGAGATGTTGTGCCCGGCACCGGGAGTGCCGGAAACCCATGCTGCAGTAGTTGCGGCGCTGGCCGCTGGCGTGCCCGTCGTCAGTGAGATCGATCTGGCCTACGAATGGGAGCAGCAGCGTCCCGGTGGTGCCCGGCCGATCCTTGCAGTCACCGGTACCGACGGCAAGACCACCACCACCTTGCTGGCGGCGGCGATGGTGACCACGGCGGGTCGCCGCGCCGCAGCGGTCGGCAACACCGAACTGCCGTTCGTCGCCGCGCTGGACAGCGATGCGGAGGTGTTCGTCGTCGAGTGCAGCAGCTTTCGGCTGAACTGGCTGCGCAGCTTTCGTGCGGAGGCATCGGTGTGGCTCAACCTCGCCGAGGATCATCAGAACTGGCACACTTCGATGGCCTCGTACGAGGCCGCGAAGTCGCAGATCTGGGCCCATCTGCGCGCCACGGACGTCGCTGTCGGCTTTGCCCGCGACGCGGTCGTGATGCGCAACCTGACCGCCGTCGAAAGCCGTGCGATGACCCGCACATTCGGTTCGCCAGACGCCGACTACCGCCTCGACGGCGACAGCCTCACCGGCCCGGGCGGGTCGTTCGGATCGACTCGCGAAATGAACAGGACGCTGCCCCACGACATCACCAATGCGCTGGCCGCGGCGGCTCTGACGCTTGAGACCGGATTGGCCGATGCCGCTGCGATCCGCACAACGTTGGCCAACTTCCGGCATCCGCCGCATCGCATCGAACCGCTAGGCGAGCACCGCGGGGCGCAGTGGTTCAACGATTCAAAGGCCACCACCCCTCACGCCGCGCTCACCGCGATCCGTGGTTTCCGGCACATCGTGCTGCTCGCCGGCGGCCGCAACAAGGGTCTCGATCTGGCCAGCCTGGCGTCGGAGCACGATCGCATCGATGCTGTGGTGGCGCTCGGCGAATCGGCGCCGATAGTCGCAGCGGCTTTTGACGGGCTGTGCCCGGTGACGACCGCGACAACGATGACCGAGGCCGTGGAGCAGGCTGCTGCTGCAGTTCGACCGGGTGGGGTGGTGCTGCTGTCGCCGGCATGCGCGAGTTACGACTGGTACCCCGATGGCGGCTACCCGGCGCGCGGCGAGGACTTCAGGCGACTGGTCAGCCGGCACTTCGCGTCCGCCTCAGGCCGCGCGGCTCACGAGGGAGATGCACGATGAGCTCGTCTACGACAGTGATCGGTGACCGTCGCCGGCAGGCGCTGGAACGTGCCTCGGCGATCCGTCGCCACCCTGCCCGACGAGCTCCGATCAGGCCGGCTCGTGCTTCCACTCCGCCACCGGTTGCCTTCTATCTGATCGCGGTGGTGATCGCCGTGTTCGTGATGCTCGGCCTGGTGATGGTGCTGTCGGCATCGTCGATCACCGAGTTCCACAAGGGGAACTCGCCGTGGCGTCTGTTCATGCGCCAATCGGTTTGGGCCGCGCTCGGTGTCGTCGGGCTGTGGGTTGCGCTGCGCGTGCCTCTGCACTTCTGGCGTCGGATGGTCGTGCCGGTCACGACTGCAGCCTTCGGGTTCATGCTCCTGCCGTTTGTCCCCGGCTTCAAGAACACCGTCGACGGTGCCTCGTCGTGGGCCTCGGTCGGCGGCCTCAGCGTTCAACCCTCCGAGTTCCTCAAGCTCGCGGTCTTGTTGTTCTGCGCCGATCTGCTGAGCAAGCGTCATGCGGAGATGAACGACCTGCGGCGCACTCTTGTGCCGGTGCTCGTCGTCGCTATGGGTGCCTCCGGACTGTGCCTGTTGCAGGGCGACATGGGCTCTGCGATAGTGCTCGCCGGGATCGTGTTCGTGATGGCCTTCATCGGGGGAGCGCCATTTCTGCCGATGGCTGGAGCCGGCGCACTGGGTGCGGTGGGGATGCTCGGATTCGTGTTCTCCAGCCCGCGGAGAATGGCGCGGTTCACAGCGTTCATGGACATCGCCGGCCACAAGGACACCCTCAGCTACCAGACCTACCAGGCCACGATTGCAGTGGCCCAGGGGGGCATCACCGGACAGGGTCCGGCGCGGGGATCTGCGTTGCTGGGCGAGTTCCTCCCGCTGGCACACAGCGACTTCATCTTCGCCGTTATCGCTCAGGAACTCGGGCTGATCGGGGTAATCGGTGTACTCGGCGGATTCCTGGTGTTGGTCTACTCAGGCGTGCAGGTCGCGTTGAGCAGCACCCACGACCGCTTCGCCGCACTGGTTGCCAGCGGCATCGTCGGCTGGCTGGTGGTGCAGACCACGATCAACGTCGGCGGAGTCGTCGGACTGATGCCAGTGACTGGGCTGACGCTCCCATTCTTCTCGGCAGGCGGAAGCTCGCTGTTCGTGATGATGACCGCCGGCGGTCTGCTGCTGAACGTCGCGCGCAACGGCCGATGAACATCGCTACAGACGACAACTCCACCTTCGCGATCGTTACCGGCGGCGGCACGGCCGGACACGTGCTGCCCGCTCTGGCGATCGCAGACGCACTCGTGGTCGCCGGTCACCCGGCCGACCAGTTGCACTACGTCGGCAGCACGCGCGGCATCGAGACCCGTTTGTTGCCGCTCACTCCGTACCCGCACACGTTCCTCGATGTCGTCGGGTTGCAGCGCAGCTTGTCGCGACGCAACATCGCCTTCCTGCCAAAGCTGGCGAGGTCTACTTGGAGAGCACGCGGTTTGCTGTGCCGGCTACGTCCGCTGGTGGTGGTCAACGTCGGTGGTTATGCCAGTTTCCCGGCCACCTTCGCAGCCAGGTTGGCTCGCGTGCCGGTAGTGGTGGTGAGCTACGACCGTCGCCCGGGTCTGGTGTCGCGGCTGCTATCGAAACGCGCGGCTGCTGTCGCGGTGGCCTTTCCCGGATCGACCTTGGCGCACGCCGAGTTGACCGGCGCGCCGGTACGCCAGGCGATCATCAACGTCGACCGCGCCGCCGGCCGGGCACCGGCTCGGCACCTGCTCGACCTGCCGGCTGATCGCTTCGTGGTCGCCGTGTGTTGCGGGTCGCTGGGGTCGCAGGGGTTGAACGAGGTGGTCGTTGAGGCGGTCGATCGTCTGGCCGCCAGGCGCGACCTTGCGGTTCACCACGTGGTCGGCGAGCGGTTCATGCCGCAGACCGCGCCCGCTCGGACGGGCGAACACGGCATCCTGTACCACGTGGTTGGCTACGAGGAACGGATGCCGGCGGTATACGCCGCGGCTGATCTGCTGGTCACCAGGGCCGGGGCAGGTACCATCGCCGAACTCGCCGCTGCCGGAGTTCCTGCGATAGTCGTGCCGTGGCCTGGGGCAGCGCAGAACCATCAGGTTGACAACGCCAGGGAGCTGAGCGACCGTGGGGCCGCGGTGCTGATCGAGCAGGCTGATCTCACGGTGGATCGCCTGATCAGCGAGATCGACCGGCTCCAAGGCGACCCAAATGCGCTGGCCGAGATTGCAGTTGCTGCCCGTACCGCGGGAGCGCTGACCCGCAGCGGCGCGCTCGTGCGTGTCGTGGAACGGGTGGCAGCCGGATGACCGCCGTCCGGCACGAGCCGCCGCCAGCGCCGCTCGACTTGAGCGTGATCGGAAGGCATCACATCGTCGGCGTAGGCGGTCCGGGGATGAGTGCGATCGCGATCGTGCTCGCCCAGATGGGTCATTCGGTCAGCGGTAGCGACATCCGTGAGCAGCCGGTGCTCGACCGGTTGCGTGCCGCCGGAGTGGACATCAACGTCGGGCATCGCCGGGATGTGGTCACCGGCTGCGACACCGTCACCGCCTCTAGCGCGATCCCGGCCACCAACATCGAGCTCGCCGAGGCAGCATCCACCGGAGTGGCGGTGTTACGGCGGGCGGGCATGTTGGCGTCCATCTGCGCGATGGCCAAGTCGGTGGCGGTTGCGGGCACTCATGGCAAGACCACCACCACGTCGTTGCTGATGCTGATCCTTGCCGAGGCCGGCCTGCGACCCAGCTTCGTGATCGGCGGCGACGTGACGGACATGGGTACCGGGGCGCAGTGGACCGGGGCCGAGTGGTTGGTGGTGGAGGCCGACGAGAGCGACGGCACCCACCTCGAGTTGCCGTTGTTCGGCACCATCTTGACCAACGTGGAGGTGGACCACCTCGACCACTACGGCACCTACGACGCGATATTCGCCAGTTTCGACCAGTACCTCGCGCAGATCCCCGGGCCAAAGGTGCTGTGCGCCGACGACCCGCATTGTGCGGAGTTGGCTGCCGCGCATCAGGCGATCACCTACGGCACGTCCTCGGCGGCAGACTTCGTGGCTGGGGACGTCGTTGCCCGCGAGGGCGTGATCGAGTTCACCGTGACGCATCACGGCGAGTTGCTCGGCACCGTCTCGTTGCCTCTACGCGGCATCCACAACGTGCGCAACGCCACCGGTGCCCTTGCCATGGCGGTATCCATCGGCGTGCCGTTCGCCGAAGCGGCGCGGGCCGTCGCGCGGTTCGGCGGCGTAGCTCGACGCTTCGATATCCGCGGTGTTGACGATGGCGTCACGCTGGTCGACGACTACGCCCACCTGCCGTCCGAGATCGCCGCGGTGCTCACCGCCGCGCGAACCAGCGGAGACGGCTGGCGGAGAATCGTTGCGGTGTTCCAGCCCAACAGGTTCAATCGCATGTCTGTGCTCTCGCCTGAGTATCGCGACGCCTTCCAGGCTGCCGATCTGATCGTGATCACCGACATCTATTCGTCGGGTACCACGCCGATCCCTGGCGTCACCGGCAAGTTGGTGGTAGATGCTGTCCTAGACGCGCATCCGCGTGCAGAGGTGGTTTGGCTGCCGAGGCGCGAAGACCTCGTCGACTACCTCGCGCGGCACCTGTCCGCCGGCGACGTGGCGATCTCGATGGGATGTGGCGATGTTGCCGCGCTGCCCGACGAAGTACTGCACCGGCGCAGCGAGCTTCGTAACTCGGCTGGCGCGCGAACCGCGGAACCGGCGCAATGAGCTGCGCCGCAGGCAGCATCGCCGAGGCGCTGCATCGCCTCGAAGGCGTCGCCGTGGCTGACTGGCCGCTGGCCGCCAGCACCACCTACCGAGTCGGTGGATCGGCGGCGGTGTTCGCCACCCCGCGGTCGCTGGCTCAACTGCGGATGGTCGGCAAAGTAGCCCACGACACCGGCCTGCCGATGCTGATCGTTGGCCGTGGCAGCAACATGCTCGTGGCCGATGCCGGGTTCATCGGAATCGCAGTGACACTTGGTGCGTTGTGCCAGACCACCGAGATCGATGGCACGCGTGTCATCGCCGGCTCAGCGGTAGCGCTTCCGGTGCTCGCTCGGCGCACGGCAGCTGTGGGACTCACCGGCTTCGAGTGGGCCGTCGGTGTGCCAGGGTCGATCGGCGGCGCGGTGCGGATGAACGCCGGAGGACACGGCTCGGACATGGCCGCATGCGTTCTAACAGCACACATCCTTGATCTGCGCAGCGGCCTCGATCGGGTGTGGCCAGCGGACGAGCTCGGGCTGCGGTTCCGTGGGTACGGACTCACCGACGATCATGCGGTGCTCAACGCCGAGCTCGTCCTCCAGCCGGGCGACGCTGCGGCAGGCGAATCGATGATTGGCGACATCGTGAGATGGCGGCGCGAGCATCAGCCCGGTGGTCAGAACGCCGGTTCGGTGTTCGTCAACCCGGTCCCGGGCGAGCTTGCTGCAGCCGAGCTGATAGATCGGCTGCAGCTGCGTGGCTTTCGCATAGGTGGCGCCTCTGTCAGCGACAAACACGCCAACTTCGTGCAGGCCGACGACGACGCAACCGCAGCCGACGTTCGCGCCGTGATCGAACACGTGCGGACGCGGGTCGCTGCAGCGACCGGGATCCTGTTGCGTAGCGAGGTGCGACTTGTCGGCTTCGACTCGGATTCGTCAGGATGCGCCGACTCGTCAGGATTCGTGGGGTCGCCGACGTGACCGGTCCTGACGATGTGGTACCCGACAAGGTGTTGGAGGAGTTGTCTGCAGCATTCGCCGCCACGACCGAGGAACCAGCCACGGTGCCGTCGTACGACTTCGACGACCCATCGATCGATCGCATGCTGGGCCTGGACAGCGGTCCACCACCAGCCAACTCTCCGACGGCACCCGGACCCGCTGAACCGGCGCACGACGAACCCGAACGAGCTGAGTTGGAGGAGACCGGACCGGAGCCGGCTGAACCGGAGCCGGCCGGGCCCGCTGAGCCAGGCCCGGATGGCCAGGCTGCAGGGCTGGTGCCGACCGCAGCGCCGCGTCGGGTGATAGTGATCGCCGACGACCACCAGCACGTTGATGCCGTGTTCCTCGACGAGCACGCCGAACAGCGCCTCCGCGAGGTACACCCGCCGTCCAACGATCACAGCGGAGCGTCACCCGACGACAGCGGCGGGCGCTCCACCATCGTCATCGGCGAGTACGACGAGCGCACCGATGCGATGCCGGCAAAGGCGGCTGCCGGGTCGATCGATCCGCGCCTGCGGGCGCGGCGCATCGCCGTTCGTCGCGCCGCTGGTCGCCGCAGGCTGCTGTGGGGTGGGCTCATCGCTGCTGTGGTGATCGTCGTAGTCGGAGTCGTCGCGCTACTCGCTTCCACACTGTTCGACGTCACCAAGATCGATACCCAAGGGGTGGTCTACACCGACAAGGCGGTAGTAGACCAGGTCGTCGCCTCGTTGCGCGGTAAGGCAATCCTTCTGGTCGACACGAGGGCCGCGGAGCGCGCGTTGGAGGCCAGTCCCTGGGTAGACACGGCGCGGGTGGCCACTGACTTCCCGCATCACGTGTTGATCGACGTCCGCGAACGAGTCCCGGAAGCCACGTTTGCCGGATCCGACGGCAAGTTCAGGGTCATCGACCGTGACGGCAGGGTGCTGGCGGTCGTCGACGGTCGGCCTGTGGCCTACATGCTGCTCACCGGCACAGCCCCAGACACTGAGCCAGGACAGTTCGCCGGCACGCCATATGCGTCTGCAGCCCAACTGGTGATTGCCCTGCCGCCGGAGATCCGTTCCATCGCCTCGTCAGTCGGAGTCGATGCCGCCACTGGAGGGATGACGATCGCGCTCGATGCGCCTCAGGCCGCCGGGGTGCAGGTCAACCTCGGCACGGCCGACTCGATGCAGGACAAGCTGGCCCGACTCCTCAAGTTCGTACGCGACGGGTTGAAGCCAGGTCAACGGCTCGATGTGTCCACGGTAGAGGTCGGCACCTGAACGGAATCGGAGATGTTCCACCGTTTCGGTGCCGATTCGTGAGAGACTCTCGACAACCGCTGGTCGGCAACGTCGGGGCAGCCAATGTCAATCGCTACGATCCACGGGTCGGGAACTCAAATCGAGAGTTCGGAATGTGAGCAAGGTGTTGTCAACAAGGCATTCAACAAGCTGTAACCCGCAAGCCCGGAGGTTCCGTTAGATGGCCGGCTCACCACAGAACTATCTCGCCGTCATCAAAGTAATCGGTGTCGGCGGCGGCGGTGTCAACGCGGTCAATCGGATGATCGACGCCGGGCTCAAGGGCGTTGAGTTCATCGCCGTCAACACCGATGCGCAGGCTCTGCTGATGAGCGACGCCGATGTCAAGCTCGACATCGGACGCGACCTCACCCGTGGTCTCGGCGCCGGCAGCGATCCCGACGTCGGCCGTAACGCCGCTGAAGCGCATCGCGACGAGATCGAGGAGATGATCAAGGGCGCCGACATGGTTTTCATCACCGCCGGTGAAGGTGGCGGAACGGGAACCGGCGCTGCCCCAGTGATTGCGGAACTGGCCCGCAGCATGGGTGCGTTGGCGATCGGCGTGGTCACCAGGCCGTTCAGCTTCGAGGGTCGCCGGAGGGCGGTTCAGGCGGATGCCGGGGTAACCCTTCTGAAAGAGAAGGTCGACACCCTCATCGTCATCCCCAACGACCGACTACTCACTGTCGCCAACGAGAAGACCAGCGTGCTCAACGCCTTCAAGATGGCCGACGAGGTGCTGCTGCAGGGTGTATCCGGCATCACCAATCTGATCACCACGCCTGGTCTGATCAACACCGACTTCGCCGACGTCAAGATGATCTTGTCGAGCGCCGGTTCGGCATTGATGGGCATCGGTCAAGCCAGCGGCGAGAACCGCGCCGTGACCGCGGCGAAGGCTGCCATCGCCAGCCCGCTGCTCGAGTCGTCGATCGAGGGCGCACGAGGCATCCTGCTCCTCATCTCCGGTGGCAGCGACCTCGGACTCTTCGAGTTCAGCCAGGCAGCCGAGATCATCCACGCCGTCGCTCACCAGGACGCGAACATCATCTTCGGCACGGTGATCGACGATGAGATGGGTGACGAGGTGAAGGTCACTGTGATCGCCGCCGGATTCGATCGCTGGGACAGCGGCAGGACTCCAGCAGCGGTGCCGGAGGCCAAGGCGACGTCCACGTTGAAGGATCTGTTCGCCGAGCCGGCCCCGGATCCGCTCGACGATGACGACGACGACTTCGATGTCCCGTCGTTCCTCAAGTGACCCGCTCCTGACCAAGTCGTGGTGATCTCGAACTCGTGAAGTCGCTCGACGAGGTCGTAGTCGAGCGACTCGCTGCGGTCCGGCGACGCATCGTCGCGGCCGCAGGTGGTCTCGGGCGGGACGTGGAGGTTGTCGCGGTAACCAAAACCTTCGGTGTCGAGGCAGTGTGGGCGGCCTACCGTGCCGGTTGTATCGCGATCGGCGAGAACTACGCGCAGGAGACGGTCGACAAGCTCGCCGGGCTGACCAGGCCGTTCAGGGTGCACTTCATCGGCCAGTTGCAGTCCAACAAGGTGCGTCGCCTGGCGGGTCTGGTCGACGTCTACGAAACCGTCGACCGATCGTCGATCGCGTCCGAGATCGCAAGACGTGCGCCCGGGGCCGAGGTCCTGGTGCAGGTCGACACGACCGGCGAGCCAGGCAAGGGGGGTTGCCGGGTGGCTGATGTCGGGGCGCTCGTCGCGGAGGCCCGTGACTGTGGGCTCAAGGTGAGCGGACTGATGACCGTTGGACCAACGACGGGTGGCGCCGAGGCGGCCCGCGACGGGTTCAGGCGGGTTCGCGCGCTGGTCGATGAACTCGGTCTCACTGTGTGCTCGATGGGTATGAGTGGCGACTTTGAAGTGGCCGTCGAAGAGGGTTCCAATCAGGTGCGCATCGGCAGCGCACTGTTCGGCGAACGCAGGCCGTTGAACTGAACGCGGGCCTTGGCCCGTCCCGAAATGAATCTCAACCACACGTCGATGCTGGCCTCGCCATAGGTGCTGGGTGAGGTAGCCTCGCTGCCGCAGGAGGATGAGCGGATGGCAATCTGGAAAAAGGCTATGGATTACCTCGGGCTTGGGCCCGATGCTGCCTACGACGACTACGACGCCGAGCCTGAGCCAGAACGCCCGGCGCGTAGCCAACGTTCGACACGCGAGGCAGAAGCCGCGCCGCGATCCACACGGCGTGAGCCGGACCACGACACTGAAGGCACGGTGCGCACGATGCCGTCAAGACCAACCTTTCCGCAGCGCGAGTCCGAGGCCACGGCCCGCCGGCCGGTGCCGCCGCCCGACGACTCCAATGTGCAACCGCGCCCGATCAACAGCCCGCGACAGGGATCTGCCACGCGCATTTTGCCGGGCCCTGCGAGCAACGATCCCTACACAGTGCGTCCACGCCGCTTCGATTCGGCCCAGGAACTGGCCGACAAGTTCAAAGAAGGCCTCCCGGTGATCATGAACCTAGAGGCGGCCGACCGTGAGGTCTCGCGTCGACTCATCGACTTCGCCAGCGGGTTGTGCTACGGCCTCAACGGCAGCATGGAGAAGGTTGCCACCGGTGTGTACCTGTTGAAGCCGATTGCTGTGCGTCAACCGGAATACGGCGACTGACCTGTTCGCCCACGGCTGGGTCTAGTACCACCTGGATGACTGCGCGACGCGCGTAACATCAGCGGTCATGGAACTGAGTCCGCAATCGGTCCGCACCACCGGCTTCAAGACGGTCAAGAAGGGTTACGATCCCGACGAGGTAGATGCCTTCAAGGATCGCGTGGCCGGGGCTATCGAGAGCGCCCAGAACCAAGCCACGGCGATGGAGGCTCGGGCTCGCGCTGCTGTCGCCAAGCTGCAGGAGTTCACTCAGGCAGGCTCCGGCGGCGCAGTCACGCAATCGGGTGAAACATCCACGGCGTCTCCCGCAACGACACCCGACAGCGCCGTCAATCAGGCCGATGCCGACACCATCAGCCGCACTTTGCTGCTTGCCCAGCGCACCGCGGACAGCACGGTGGCGCAGGCAAAGGCGGAGGCCGATTCGCTCACTGCCGCTGCGCGAAGCGAAGCCTCCGTTGTGCTCGACGCCGCCCGGGCCAACGCCGCCAGGTTGGTGGATGATGGCCACACCGAGGGCCGGCGGGCTTGCGAAGAGGAGCGGATGCGCGCCGAGAACGAGGTCCAGGCGCTGATGGCCAGACGCGATTTCCTGGTTTCCGACGTCGATCATCTTGAACAGCACATCGGTGTTCAGCGCGAACGGCTGCGTGATGCTGCGGTCGCGATCCACGACATCGTCGATCGCGTACCGGGTGGTCTCGGCGAGATCCGCCGACCGTTGCTGTCGGCCTCGGCCGACAAGCCGGCGACCGGCGAAGCGCAGTCCGAGTCCCCATCTGGAGTCCAGCCCCAGTCCGAGTCGCCCAGGCAGTCCACCACCTCGACCGATCACGACCGCGTCGCCGAGCCCGCCCGCGATCCAGTCCGTGAGGTGCTCGACTCGGAGCCGACGCCGATCCACAACGAACTGCCGCTCGAGTCCGTCGACCCGCCCGCCGTTGGCCAGCGCCCGCAGGGTGGATTCACCGTGCACGGAGACGAACTGCACTGATCTAGCCCTGTAAAACCACCTAAGGGGTGCCGCATGGGTGCCTGTTACAATGGGTGCTCACGGCGAAGACGAGGCCATCACCTCCGAGCCTCCGGAAGAACAGCCCAAGGGCCCAGTAGAGCCGGACGGGACCAGCCCGACATCGCTGGCGCAATGGAGCGGCCGGTGTCTGCGGATGCCGGCAAGCAGGGTGGTATCGCGGGTTCGACTCGTCCCTGGCAACTGCAGATCGCAGGAACCACAGGAGACATCTCATGCCTTACCCCGACGTTCAACCGCAACCATCGCTGCCGGAGATGGAAACCGAGGTTCTTGCTTGGTGGGAGGCCGACGGGACGTTTCAGGCCTCGATTGATCGACGTGCCGTACCCGACCCGGCGAATCCGGGCGGGCTCGACAGTGTTGATGAATTCGTGTTCTACGACGGGCCGCCGTTCGCCAACGGTCTTCCGCACTATGGGCACCTGCTCACCGGGTTCGTCAAGGACATCGTGCCGCGCTACCGCACGATGCGCGGCCAGTTGGTGGAGCGCCGCTTCGGCTGGGACTGCCACGGTCTACCGGCGGAAGTGGTGGTGGAGAAGGAGCTCGGCCTCAGCGGGCACCCGGAGATCACGGAGTTCGGTATCGATCGCTTCAACGACGCATGTCGAACGAGCGTCCTGCGGTTCACCGACGACTGGCGTCGCTATGTGACTCGCCAGGCGCGCTGGGTCGACTTCGATAACGACTACAAAACCCTCGACCTGCCGTACATGGAGAGCGTCATGTGGGCATTTCGTACGTTGTGGGACAAGGGTTTGATCTACGAAGGCTTTCGTGTGCTGGCATATTGCTGGCGCTGCGAGACCCCGCTGAGCAACACCGAGACGCGGATGGACGACGTCTACCG
>JBDSMK010000247.1:0-7938 GCA_039915905.1 Ilumatobacteraceae bacterium | reverse complement strand
ACTTGCCCCCTCGACGTCATCTAAAGGCGAGGTCCAGCCCGGTCACGCCATGACTTCGATCGGGTGAACAGCGTCGAGCGGGCGCGAGCAGGGCGCGAGCGGGCGCGCGAGCAGGACGCGAGCGGGGCGTGGCAATCAGCGGGAAGTGAGGGCGGCATGCGCCGCGAGGGCGGCGTGCGCCGCGACGGGGTCGACCTCGTCGACCACCTCCACGCCACGGGGGCCGTCGAGCACGAACGTCAGAGAACCGAGGGCCTTCTTGTCGTGGGCCATCAGCTCCACGATTCGGTAAGGGTCGATACCGGCAGGCAACGCCGCTGACAGCCCGTAGGCACCGCAAACCACGTCAATGTGGCGCTGCACCGTGGCGTCGTCGACGCGATCCAACTCGCGCGCCAGCAGCGCCGCATAGATCAATCCGACTGCCACCGCCTCGCCGTGTGCAAGAGAATGGTCGGTTGCGATCTCCAGTGCGTGGGCCAGTGTGTGGCCGTAGTTCAGCAACGCCCGGCGTCCACCCTCACGCTCATCTGCGACGACCACTTCGGACTTGATTGCCACGCACCTGGCGATCCGCTGCGGCTCGTCGAGCGCCAACAGATCTTCACCCGTCAGGAAGTGGTACTTGGCCATCTCGCCATATCCGCAGCGCATATCCCGCGGTGCCAGGGTGGCCAGAGCCTCGAGGTCGCAGACCACACCGCACGGCTGCCAGAACGCGCCGACCAGGTTCTTGCCCTCCGGCAGATTTACCCCGGTTTTGCCGCCGATGGCGGCATCGACCATGGCGAGCAAGGTGGTGGCGACGTGCATCACCGCCACGCCGCGGTGCCACACCGCAGCTGCGAACCCGGCGACGTCGGTGACCAGACCACCGCCAACGCCGACGACCACGTCGCTGCGGGTGAGGCCGAACTGGGCAAAGCCGCGGCACAACTCCTCCACAGTGGACATCGACTTGAACGCCTCGCCGTTGCCAATCTCAAAGCGCGCGACAGACAGCCCAGACGGGATCCAGGAACGCACCACCTCATCGCTGCCGAGCGGAACCCCGGCTTGGGTGACCACAGCGACGCGACGTGCAGACCGTGGCAGCAGAGGTTCAGCTGCGGCTACCGCGCCATGGCCAACCACCACGTCGTAGCTCCGCTCGCCAAGTGCCACCGGCACGGTGATCATCGCAGCACGGCCTCGACCACCTCGTTCAACGAGCGGTTGTCGACGGACACGATTGCGTCGGCCACCTCGCGGTACAGAGGTGCACGGTCTGTCGCCATCCGCTGCAGAGTGGCGGCCGCGTCGCCATCGAGCAGTGGTCGATGGACACCATGACGGACCCGCTCGACGAGCATGTCGGTGCCGGCGCACAGCCAGACCACACGAACACCCGCTCCATTCAGCGCCTCGCGATTGGATGCCGAAAGCACCACCCCGCCGGCGGCAGCTATCACAGCTGGAATGGTGACCGCCAACGCCTCCAGCAAGACCTCGGTCTCCAACGCTCGAAATGCCGGCTCACCATCGGTGGCGAAGATCTCGCGCACGGTCCGACCGGTGCGCTCCTCGATCATCTGGTCGCTGTCGAACATCGGCCGGTCGAGCCGCTCGGCAGCCACTCGGGCGACAGTGGTCTTGCCGACGCCCATCAACCCGACGAGCACCAGATGCTGGTCGGCAGCTATCACAGCGTGGCGCGGAACGACTGGAAGTTGCGCATTAGCTCACTCAGCGAATCGCCGCCGAACTTGCGTTGTGCCTCGGCAGCGACCACCAGCGCAACCATCGTCTCGGCGACAACGCCCATCGCCGGAACAGCAGTGACATCGGTGCGCTCCTTGAAGCTGACGGTGGCCTCCTTGGTGACCACGTCGACGGTTTGCAGCGTCGGTCGGTTCAAGGTCGCCAGCGGCTTCATCGCGGCGCGTACCACCAGCAGTTCACCGGTCGTCATCCCACCTTCGGTGCCGCCGGCAAGAGTCGTTGCACGGCGATAGTCGTTGGCTTGCGGATCCCAGGTGATCGCGTCGTGAGCCTCGCTGCCGCGGCGCCCAGCAACCTCGAAGCCGTCCCCGATCTCGACACCCTTGACAGCCTGGATGCTCATCACTGCCGCGGCAAGCGCTGCGTCGATCTTGCGGTCCCAGTGAACATGGCTGCCGAGACCGACCGGCATTCCGTAGCCCAGCACCTCGACCACGCCACCAAGCGAATCGCCTTCCTTGGCGGCAGCCTCGATCTCGGCGATCATCGCTGCCTCGGCAGCGGTATCGAAGCAACGCACCGCCGACTCGTCGACACGCGCGAGGTCTTCCGGCTGCGGCCGATCGGCCGACTTGGTCCGCGCCGCACCGAGTTGCACGACGTGCGACAGGATCGACACTCCGAGCTCGGCGAGCAACTTCTTCGCCACGGCACCTGCGGCCACACGCGCCGCTGTCTCCCGCGCACTGGCGCGTTCCAGCACGTCGCGGGCGTCGACGAATCCGTACTTCTGCATCCCGACCAGATCGGCATGCCCAGGCCGCACCTTGGTCAGCGGATCCTTGGTGACGCCGGGGGCAGGAGACATCTCGGCATGCCATTTGTCGCTGCGGAGCCACTCGCTGTTCTTGATCTCGATTGCTACCGGCGAGCCGAGGGTGCGCCCATGACGCACGCCCCCGAGCAGGGTGAGCTCGTCCTGCTCGAACCGCTGGCGAGGTCCACGTCCGTAGCCGAGGCGACGCCGGGCCATCTCCTCCTGGATCTCCTCGACCGTGATCTCCAGACCGGCGGGAAGTCCTTCGAGGATCACGACCAGAGCTTGGCCGTGTGATTCGCCGGCGGTTAAAAAGCGGAGCACCCCGCCAGGCTACTCGTCGGGGTGCTGTTGCCGGAGTGCAAGTTCGTGCTCCGCGGCCGCCGCCATCGCCGCAACGTCAGGACTCCGACCGGTCCACAACCGCTGTTGCAGCGCAGCCTGATGCACCAGCATCCCCAGTCCTTCCACGGTTCGTGCGCCCGCCGCGTGCGCGGCACCCAGCAGCGCCGTGTGCCGCGGGTGGTAGACAATGTCGGCCACGACCTGCCCACGATGCAACAAGGCGGGATCGATCGGCAACTCGGCGGAGCCCATACCTACCGATGTTGCGTTGACCACCAACGCGGCATCGCGGATCGCCTGCGCTGCACGTTGCGACCCCAGTTGGTGGGTCGCGCCCAACGGTCCAGCCAATGCCGCAGCGCGCGTCGCGCCGGCAGCCGAACGGTTGACGACGACGATCGACGCTACGCCGTGGCGAGCTAGTGCCTCGACGATGGAACGCGCTGCACCCCCCGCACCAAGAACGCACACAGACACGCCGACAGTGGGCACTCCGGCGTCGGCGAGGGAGGCAACGAACCCGTCGCCGTCGGTGCTGTGGCCGACCAACCGTCCATCGGGCAACGCGACCACCGTGTTCACGCTGTGCAGCGCGGCGGCGCTGGGGTCGAGTTCGTCGACGGCCTCAGCGGCGGCCTCCTTGTGCGGCATCGTCACCGACAACCCGCCGATTCCAAGGGTACGCATCGCGCGCAGCGCATCGCTCACGCTCCCAGGGGGAACGTCGAATGCGGCGTACGCCCAGTCGATCTGCAGTGAGGCGAACCCGGCGTTGTGCAGTGCCGGCGAAAGGCTGTGCCCCACGGGATGCCCGATCACGCCGGCGATCCGCGTCGCGGCGGTGATCGCGGTAGGGATCACGGAGAGACGCCGGCCTGGGCGGCTTTGGCAATGTTCACGTTCTGCTGGGCAAGCGTCGCGGAGAAGGCGTGGTGGCCATCGGCGTCGATCTTCACGTAATACAGGTAGATGCATGGAGTACCGCTGGGCAGCCCCACGCAGATCGGGTCACCCTGCGACGGGTTCGGTGCCGGCGAGAGTGCTGCCTCGATCGAGGCGCGCCCCGGGTTGGCGATCGGCGACGGAGGCAGGCCCTTGTGCAGGTACGTGTTGTACGGAGTGTCCAACGCCTTCAATTCGGTGAAGGTGATCGCCGGATCCTGGTTGTAGCGCAGGGTGGCGTCGATGCCCAGCGGCATCTGCAGGTACAACCGGTTGTAGATCACTCTGGCGATCTTCGCCCGGTCGGAATCGAACTTCGCCTCACGTTCGATCATCGAGGCAATCGTCAGGACCTCATAGGGCGTCATCCCCAGCTGCTTGGAGCGGGCCTCGAGGTTGACCTGGCCTCCAACACGCTCCATCAACGCCACCATCCGAATCAGCACCTGGGCTGCGCTCTCGGCGTTGGACACCTGGTAGGTGTCAGGGAACAGCAACCCCTCCAGCGAGTCGACCCCGGCCGGCTCGTACTTCGAACGCACACCACCGTCGGTTGCCGCAGCCTGGAACTGAGCCGCGGTCAATCGTGGCATCACCTGGTTGATCCGAACACCCATCTTCTCCAGGGTGTAGCCCTCCGGGAAGGTGACCTGTTTGTAGGTGTCGTACGGCGGAGTGTTGAGAGCCAGCATCACGTTGCCCATGTGGTCGCCGGGACGTATCTGGTAGTAGCCAGGAACCAGTTTCAACCCGTCATGATGTGACACGTACCAGCGGAACACGCTGGCGTTGGAGATCAGGCCCTCGCGAGCCAACCGTTCGCTGATCGTTTGCACCGTGTCGCCCGAGTCGACGGTGAAGTTGACTGCAGCCCCCGGGCTGGCCGAGGGGCGGATCTCGTTGACGTACCACATGCCCACCGAGCCGAGCACGACAATCGCGACCACCAGCAGAGAGCCGATGGTGAACACCACCGTCTTGGCACGGCGGCTCGACCGCCGCGGCCGCTCCACCATCAGCGCGTCAGCCGCCGCCGGATCGTCCCACGTGTCGGAGAACCACTCCACTCGACGACGAACGATGCGCTCGCTCACCCGGACCCCGAGCGACTGTCGAGCCAGTGCTGAAGGATCACCGCGGCCGCCACCTTGTCGACGATCTTGCGTCGCGCCGGCGCCCGCATTCCTGCTTCGATCATCGCCCGATCGGCAGAGACAGTGCTACGTCGCTCGTCGAACGTGATCACGGGCACGCCCACCACGGTAGCCAAGGCTGACGCCTCGCGGATGGCAGCGGTCGCCGCCGCGCCGGTCGACCCGTTCATGTTCAGCGGAAGCCCGACGACAACGATCTCGGCCTCCTCCTCGACGACGATCGCGGCGATCGCGGCGTGATCGCGACGCTGCGACCCAGAGCGTGAGACGATCGTCAGCGGCGAGGCGATGGTGCCGCTACGGTCGCTGACCGCGACGCCGACGCGCTTCGATCCGAGATCCAGCCCGAGGGCACGCATCACTCGAGCGTGGAGCCAATTGGCGCGGCCGGAGCAGTTGGCGCCTGGGCTGCGACGGCGGCAGATGCTATTCGTAGTGCCTCGGCAATACCGGCAACATCGGTTCCTCCGGCTGTGGCGATGTCGCCCTTGCCGCCGCCTCCGCCGCCAACCGCACGAGCCGCCTGCTTGATCAGCACTCCGGCCGACCTCGAGCTGCCGGGGGTGACTGCGCCAACCAGAGACACCCCACCGGAATCGCTGACACCGGCGAGAACCACACTGTGCACGCCCGGCTGTTGCCTGATTGCGACGGCCAGCTCGCGCAGGTCGCTCGGCGAGAGGCCGTCGACGCGCGTCACCACTGCGCCGTCTGTGCTTGCGGCAGCGAGCTCAGCTGCGCGTGTACCAGCCAGCTTCGAGCGCAGCGCCCTGACCTCGTCGGTGAGTGCGGCGATTTCGTCGAGTCGCCGGCGCACGCCGCCCAACAGGTCGTCGGCGCTTCCACCGATGAGCCGCGCCGCGTCGGCCAGCATCGCCTCGTCACGTTGCAGCAATCGCACCGTGTTCTCACCGGTCACCGCTTCGATGCGGCGCAGGTTGGAGCCGATGGAGCTCTCTCCCACGATCTTGATGGTTCCGATGTCGCCGGTAGCGCGCACGTGTGTGCCGCCGCACAGTTCGATCGAACTACCCGCTTCGAGCACCCGCACGTAGTCGCCGTACTTGTCGCCGAAGAAGGCGATTGCGCCCATTGCCAGCGCCTCGTCCTTGGAGGTCTCGAACGCTCGAACCGGGGCGTTGCCGAGCGTCTCGGAGTTGGCCAGCCGTTCGATCTCGACGATCTCTTCGTCCGTCAGCGCGGCGTAGTGACTGAAGTCGAAGCGAAGTCGATCCGGTGAGACCAGCGACCCTGCCTGCTTGACGTGCTCACCGAGAACCTTGCGGAGCGCGTGGTGCAGCACATGAGTGCCGGTGTGGTTACGGCGAATAGCGTCGCGCCGATCGACGTCGATAGCCGCTGTCACCTCGGTGCCGGGTGTCAACTCGCCGCGCACGATCCTGGCGACGTGACGGCGCAGCCCCGGCAGCGCGAACGTCGTGTCGAGCACGTCGGCTGCGCCGAACTCGCCGACGATCGTCCCGGTGTCGCCGACCTGGCCGCCGCTCTCGGCGTAGAACGGTGTGCGGTCTAGGAATACCTCGACGGTGTCGTCGACACCCGCGACCACGGCGACAACTCGGGACTCGGCGGAATCCACCGAGTAGCCGAGGAACTCGGTGACACCGAACTGCTCGATCACCTCGCGGTACGCATCGAGGTGCCCATCATCGGCTCCGGCGTAGCCCTTGCGGCCGGCTTTGGCCCGCTCGCGCTGCGCGGTCATTTCGGCTGCAAAGCCGGCGTCGTCCACGTTCACACCGCGCTCGCCAGCGATCTCCTGGGTCAACTCCAGCGGGAAGCCATAAGTATCGTGCAGTAGGAAGGCCGTGGAGCCGGGCAGTTCTTCGGTGTTGTCGATCAGTTCGTCCTCCAGGATGGTGAGGCCCGTCCTCAACGTCTGGCGGAACCGTTCCTCCTCCCGAGTCAGCACGCCGAGGATGAAGTCGCGATTCCTGGCGACCTGCGGATAGGCATCGGCCATGACATCGATGGCGGTGTTGGCCAGTTCCGGCATCACCAGCTTCTCGGTGCCCAACAAGTAGGCGTGACGCACCGCTCGACGGATGATCCGACGCAGCACGTAACCGCGGTTCTCGTTGCTTGGGAACACGCCGTCACTGACCAGCATCGCACTGCTACGGGCGTGCTCGGCAAGCACCCTCATGCTGAAGCTGGTGCGGTCGACGTAGTCACCGGGCACGTAGGCCTTGCCGGTGAGCGAGCAAGCTTGGTCGATCAGCGGGCGCATCAGGTCGGTCTCCCACACCGCGTCCACACCCTGTAGCAGGCACAGCACACGTTCCAGTCCGAGGCCGGTGTCGATCGAGGGGCGGGGCAGCAACGTGCGCGTCCCATCGGCAGCCTGGTTGTACTGCATGAACACGAGGTTCCAGAACTCCATGAACCGATCGCCCTGCTGATCAACGAGCGGGCCGCCCGAGGGGCCGAACGCTGGGCCGCGGTCGATGTGGATCTCGCTGCATGGCCCGCACGGCCCGGTCTCACCCATCTGCCAGAAGTTGTCCTTGTCACCGAGCCGTTGGATGCGCTCCAACGGCACGCCAACCTGTTCGTGCCAGATCGCCTCGGCCTCGTCGTCACTGTCGTGCACGGTGATCCACAACCGGTCGCCGTCGAAGCCGAACACCTCGGTGCACAGCTCCCAGCTCCACGGGATGATCTCTCGCTTGAAGTAGTCACCGAAGCTGAAGTTTCCGAGCATCTCGAAGAACACCAGGTGGCGCTTGGTGCGCCCGACGTCGTCGAGGTCGTTGTGCTTGCCGCCAGCGCGGGCACACTTCTGGGAGGTGGTCGCGCGGCTGTACGGGGCTATCTCGTCGCCGACGAAGTACGGCTTGAACGGCACCATGCCGGCAACCGTGAACAGAACGGTCGGGTCGTGCGGGATCAGGCTGGCCGACGGCACCACGGCGTGGTCCTTCGCTGCGAAGAAGTCGAGGAAGGACTGTCGCAGGT
>JBDSMK010000082.1:0-2512 GCA_039915905.1 Ilumatobacteraceae bacterium | reverse complement strand
CACGAGGCAAACGCGTGGGGGTTCTCCCCCGCCGACGTGCCGGCGTCGATACCGGGACGGGTCGCCATCGGCGTAGGCATGCACGCTCAGCTGATCAGACCGAAGCGCATCGCTGCGCTGAACATCGTGTACGACACCGGACCGCACGACGCTGGGCCGGGCGGGGTGGCAGAGCCAGTGACGTGCCTGCCGGAGACGATCGCGGCAAGCACACTCGAAGCGGCAACCGCCTCGGTTCACAGCACCTGGATTCCGCTCGGGGTGGAGTTCGCCGAAACCACGACCGCGGTCATCGAGATACCAGACGGCGAACACGTGATGATCATCGGTCCGACGCGCTGCGGGCGCAGCACCGCCATGGCGCGCCTGGTCGCCGGCTGGTCGACCGCGCACCGCGACGGCTGGGTAGGCGTGCTGGCGCCCCGCTCCCAGAAGCCGGGCTCGTCGACTGCGGGTTGCTCGGCAGCGCTACGCGCCACGCACCGCACTGTGCCCGAACTGCTGGCCGCCATGCCCGACGTCGGCGCGGCACTTATCGCGGTGGATGACGCCGAATTGGTAGACGACCCGAGCGGAGCGCTGACCACGCTCGCCGCATCACGGCGCGAGGGTCTGTTGATCGTGGCCTCCGCCAAGCCCGACGTAGTGCGCCAGACGTACGGGCACTGGACGGCGGTAGTACGCCGCAGCCGGCTCGGTCTGATAGCCGCGGCGTCGAGCGACCTTGACGGCGACCTGCTCGGCGCAACCTTGCCGCGGCGCTTACCGGTTGCCGCCCGTGCCGGACTGATGTGGCTCACCTCGAACGGGTCCGTCGAGCTGATCCAGGTGGCCGTCGACGGGCATCGTCGGCCCGAAACGTCGGAGGCTCGCGCCGACCGGCTCGGAGCTACGCCGAGCGGCCAAGCCGACCCGGCGTCGCGCCGTCTGGCCGAAGAAGGTGTCGGTTAGGATCCGGCCCGTGCTTTTCCCTGTCAGTCGCCGTCTGTCCTCTTCGCGCGCAGCGGCTCTAGTCGTCGCGCTGGCCGCCGTGGCGGCGTCGTGTGGCAGCAGCAAGTCGGCACCGACCACCACCATTGTCTTGCCGCAACGGGTCGTGGTAAGCCGAATCGGTGGTGACAGCGAGAGCTCGTTGTTCGCCTCGCTCTACGAGCAGGCGTTGGACAACGCCGGTCTGCGGGTGGTTCGCCAGAACGCTGTCGCCGATCAGGCAACCGCCTACGCCGGCTTGCAGAACGGCAGCTTGCAAGTCGTCCCGGAGTACAGCGGAGACTTCCTCGACTACCTCCATTCCATCGGGGCCACACCGCCCGCCACCACGGTGGCGCCGAGCACCACGTCGTCGTCGACCACCGACTCGACCACCGGCGGCACAACTCCGGCCGGCGAGAGCAGCACCAGCACTCCACCCGACGACTCGTCTACATCGTCCACGGTTGCACTGCCAGTCGGCCCGCCGCGCACCATCGACGAGCAGGTCGCGCTGATCAAGTCGCTGCTTCCGACGACGATCACCGTCGCGGCTGTCTCCACCGCCGAGCACAAGCAGGTCATCGCCTGCAGCAAGGCGGCCACCGACGCCCACGTGCTCGGCACGCTCACCGACCTAGGGGTCAATGCCGACGTACTGACCCTCGGTGGTCCGGCTGGTTTCGAGACCAGCACGCCGATGGGCATCGCCACCTTGAAGAGCGCCTACCACGCGAACTTCAAGAAGTTCGTCGAACTGGCTTCCGACAAGATCGAGGCTGCTGTCAAGGACGGCACGATCGACTGCGCGGTGGTCAACTCCACCGACCCGCTGATCGCCGGACAGTCGATGACGACCCTGCTCGACGACAAGGCGCTGGTGCCCCCCAACGGGGCGATCGCGCTGGTGTCTGTGGCGGCGGCGACGCCGGAGGTTCTCGCCGCGTTGGACACGGTGACAGCCAAGATGAACACCCAGGTGCTGGCCGGGATGATGAACGAAATCATCGTGAAGGGCACGTCGCCCGACTTGTTGGCATCGGAGTTCTTGCAGAAATGACGACCGACCGACTTGGCTTGCCCAGACCTGATCTCGCCAGATATCATCCTGCAGAACAGACAAGCCAGGTCGGATGATCACTGTCACTGACCTTTCCAAGCACTTCGGACGCAAGGCGGCCGTCGACCACCTCACCTTCGAGGTCCACCCGAGCACCGTCACCGGCTTTCTCGGGCCCAACGGTTCCGGCAAGAGCACGTCGATGCGCTGCATGCTCGGACTGGACCGGCCCGACAGCGGCACCACGCTGTTCGCCGGCCGTCCATACAGCTCCTACGCCAAGCCTTTGCACGAGGTTGGTGCGCTGCTCGACGCCGGATACGTGCATCCCGGGCGTTCCGGACGCAACCACCTGCGCTGGCTGGCGGCCTCGAACGGGCTGAGTCGAAAGCGAGTCGACGAGGTCCTGGAACTGGTCGGTCTCACCGCCGTCGGCAGCCAACGGCTGCGGACGTACTCGCTGGGGATGCGCCAGCGGTTGGG
>JBDSMK010000232.1:0-4385 GCA_039915905.1 Ilumatobacteraceae bacterium | reverse complement strand
GACGCCGAACAGGCGGCGACGAACGACGGCGGCACCAGATTGCCTGGGCGCTCCCGCTACGGGCGGGGACACTTCGATATCCACTCGGGCTGATCCTTTCGAAACGAACACCCCAAGACTTCCTTGCCGGGGGTGAGCACAGCAACTCTAGAAGTCGAGGGCCGACAGGTCAGGTATCCAACCTCTGGCACGGCCGACGGCGTCTGCCCATCTGGCCCGGTCCAGGCTCTGGCGCGGCTCGAAAATGGTGCGTGGGTTCCACGCCTCGCCGATCTCGGCGAGCGAGGACCACGCCCCGGTGGTCAGCCCTGCCAGGTATGCCGCCCCCAACGTTGTGGCCTCGGCATACGGCGACACCTCGACCTGCTTGCCTGTGGCATCGGCGAGGGCCTGACCGAATGTGGGGTTCTCGCTCATCCCTCCGTCGATGCGCAGCACTCCGATCGGCCCAGCATCGGCCTCCACCGCGTCCACCAGGTCGGCACCGCGATGGGCCACGCCTTCCAGCACTGCCCTGACGACCTGCGGGCGTCCGCTGCCGCGGGTTAGCCCGATCAGCATCCCCCGAGCCCCGTAGTCCCACGACGGTGTTCCGATACCCAGCAGCGCCGGAACGAACATAACGCCATCGGTGCTTTCACACTGCGACGCGACGTCGTGGCTCTGCGCGGCCGTGGCGATGATCCCAAGGTCGTCGCGCAACCACTCCACGCAGGTGCCGGCCGACAAGATGATCGCCTCGCGAGCCCAGCGAACAGTGCCGCCGATACGCCACGCAGCAATCGGGTAGGTGCCGGTGGCGCTGCGATTGGCCGTCTGCGGTGCCGCGTCGTCAGTGCACATGTCGAAGATCCCGCCGGTGCCGAACGTGATCTTGGCCACCCCTGAGGCGACGCAGCTCTGCCCGATCAGACTGGCCTGCTGGTCACCGGCCAGTGCGGCGATCGGCGGGGAGCCCGGCAACGCTGTGGCCAGGCCGATCACGCCGCTGCTGTCCACGAGTGTCGGCAGCATCGTCGGCGGCACGTTGAACGCCGCGCAGGCGCGCTCCGACCAGCCGCTCGCGTCGGGCAACAGCATCCCTGTGACAATCGCGTTGGACGGGTCGGTGACGTGCACTGCGCCGTTAGTCAAAACCCATGCCAACCAAGTGTCGACGGTGCCGAAGCACAGATCGCGGGTGCGGTCCGGGTCGAACGTGTTCAGCAGCCATGCCACCTTGGTGATCGACTGGTTGGGCGCGAGATGCAGGCCGTGTTCGCTGCGCGCAGTTATGCAGTCGAACACCGTGCGGAGGTCCTGCCAGCCGATAGCCGGGCCGATGGGGGTGCCGGTGGCGCGGTCCCACACGACGGTGCTAGCGCGCTGATTGGTGATTCCGACCGCCTCGATCTGGCCGCCGGCTTCGACGATCGCGTCACGGGCCACCTGCAACACGATCCTGGCCATCGCTACGGCATCGAACTCGACGAGGCCGGCGGACGGTGTGGAGGGTTGGAACTGGCGGTGATGCGCAGCCGTGATCGTGGCAGCGCCGTCCACCACGGCGGCGCGGATGCCCGACGTACCGACATCGATTACCAACACGCTCATTGCTTGCCCTCCCAGGATCGGGGTGCGATGCCTCGCCGTTGCAGGGCACTGCCGAACATTCCGCCGACGAGCCCGACGAAGGACACTGCGGTGAGGTTGAAGAACGCCGCAAACCAGTGAACGCTGTGGCCGAGCGCCAGACGTACAGCGATGAACACGATCTGTGCACCGATGTAGGTGATCAGCGCGGTGGCGATCCCATGTGCCAACGGTAGACGGCTGCGCTGGACCCACGCAGCGACACCGGAGCCGATCAGAAATCCGGCCAGTGCAGCCAAGCTGAGCAAGGTCGCCAGCCCGGAGTTGTCCCCGTTATCGCCGATCCATCGCGCCAGGAAAGAGAACGGCACCGCGAACACGAGCGCCACTGAACCGCCCGCGCGAATCGCCCGCCAGTCGATCTTCATAGCTTGTCGCCGATCACGGCCACACCGCGCCGCTGTTGCCGAACGGACCCGCGAGGCCGAGCTTTCCCGGGTTGAGGATGCCGGTGGGGTCCAGCGCGTCCTTGACGCGCTGCAGCACCTCGAGGCCGGAGCCGAGAGCCTCGTCCAAGAACCTCGACCGGTTGAGCCCGACGCCATGATGATGCGACAGGTTCCCGCCGCCGGCAAGTACCGCACGCTGACCAGCATCCCAAAGCGCGATGTAGGTAGCTTCCACCTCCTCCGGTGGTGGTGTCGCAGCGAACGTGAAGTAAAGACAGGCACCGTCGGTGTAGCTGTGCGACAGGTGGCAGGTCGCCGCCCGCGCCGTGCTGACCCCGAGGATCTGCTTCGGCACATCGCGGAAGATCGCCGGCAGCACACGCCACGGTGCAGCGATCTCCATCGTGTCCACTACGAACCCCTTGCGGGTCAGCGCCTGCAGACCGGAGGTGTCGTTGCGGTGTTGCAGCCACTGGTCGATGAGCTCGATCGGCGCCGGACGGGCCGTTCCACCCTGGTCGATGTTGCACTCCTGGGCGACTACCGACATCGTTGCGCCGACGATCGCCGGGTCGCCTTCGTCGAGCACAAGCATGATGCACTCGGTTCCATCGCCGCCCTGGCCGCGTTGTGACTCGCGGGCGTCATACAGGCGCAGCACCGCGGGTGTGGCGCCGCGCTGCATGATCCGTCGGCAAGCCTCGATGCCTTGTTCGAAGTTGTCGAACGAGTATGCAGCTCGCTGCTCGTGCGGCGGCAACGGATGAGTCCGAAGCCACACCCGGGTGATCACCCCCATGGTGCCCTCGGAGCCAATGAACATGCGGCCCAGATCGGGTCCGAAGGAGCCAGCGGGGGAGACGCCTGTGCGCACCGTGGTGCCGTCGGCCAGAACCACTTCGAGACCGGCGACCATGTCTCCGATCTTGCCGTAACGGGTGCTGTACTGGCCTGCACCGCTACACGCCACCCAGCCGCCGACAGTGGCGATGTCGAAGCTTTGCGGGAAGTGCCCGACGGTGAGCCGGTGGGTGCCGCGCAGCTCCGCCTCGAGGTCGGGGCCGAAGGTGCCAGCGAGAACCTCGACGAGGCCCGACTCGACGTCGACGGCCACGATCCCGGCCATCGCGGTGAGGTCCATCAACACCCCGCCGTAAACTGGTACGGCTGCCCCACAGACTCCGCTGCGTCCGCCGGCTGCAGTGACAGGGATGTGTGCCTGATGGCAGATCGACAGCACCGCAGCGACGCTGTCAACGGACTCCGGACGGCACACCGCAGCGGCGCGTCGCGGCACCTCTCCGTTGAGTGCCCAGTGCATGCTCAGCGGCCACCAGTCGCGGCTGACCTCAGCAACATCGTGCAAGTCGGTGATGGTCGGTGCTGCCAGACGCAGCTGGGCGAGTACCTCATTGGGTACTGATACACCTGCCCCGGCGAGGTGCTCGCCGGTTCCGCTGAGCTCGATCGGCGCAGTCGGCCGGGTCGGTGTGGCGGCCCCGCTCACGATGCGTCCGCCGGTTGCGTTCCCGTGGCTGCACTCTGTTCCTCGGCGCAGCGGGCGGCGAAGTCTGCGACCTGCCTGGCAGTTTCGGCCTCATCCCAGGCCAGTTCGCCGGCGATCAGGTCGGCGACGGCTGGGGCGGCATCAAGCGTGGCCTGGCGATCGAACAATCTGGCGCGCGTACGGCGGCTGAGAACGTCGTCAAGGGTGGTGGCCATCTCGTGGCGCACCGCGTGCACCGCCTCTGCGCGCAGGTACGGCAGACCGGGCACCAGCGGTTCGGCCAGCGTCGCGTCGGCAGCGACCAGTGCGCGCACTCTTCCGGCGAGCGACCCATAGCGGTTATCGAGGTGGGCCTGGGGTGATGACGGCGACGGTTCGCGGTACCCGTCGGCGCCGAGCAGAGCGAGCTTCTTGGTCGCGCAGCGGGTGCGCCGGCCGAGTGCGGCGACGACGTCGTCGACCGTGTCGGCGGCCATCTCGCGGTACGTGGTGAGCTTGCCGCCGGCCACGCTGATGACCCCGCTGGGGCTGTGCTGCACCTTGTGCCGTCTCGAGAGATCGGCAGTGCGCCCAGTGGGGTTCGTACCACCGCTGGCGGACTTCACCAGTGGACGCAGACCTGCCCACGTGCCGGTGATGTCGGCAGCAGTGACGTTGGTCGTGATCGAAGCGTTCAGTGCATCGAGGACGTAGTCGATGTCGGCTTTGGTGCACTGTGGGTCGTCGAGCGGGCCGTCATAGTCGGTATCGGTCGTGCCGATGTAGGCGTGCTCGAAGGTTCCGTCGGGCCGCAGTCCCCACGGCACCACGAAAAGGCTGCGGCGGTCTTTGGGCACAGGGATGACAACGGCAATGTC
>JBDSMK010000228.1:0-5775 GCA_039915905.1 Ilumatobacteraceae bacterium | reverse complement strand
CAGATGTCGAGCAGGTGCTGATCCACGGTGCGGAGGCAGAGGCGATCGCCGCTGTGGAGGTCGGCGCGCCCGCAGACCTGCCGTTCTAGCTCAGCCGCGATGCCGCCGAGGATGTGTTCCGGACGCTCGCCACCGAACGCCGCAGCGACCGGGCGCACAACCCGGGTCTCGCCGCCGAGTGCGTCGAGACCGTGGTCGGTGGATGCTGCGTCGTTGTTGGAGTGATGCGCAAGCTGCAATTGGCTGCGATCACAGTTGTGGCCCAGCCTCCGGTGAACGGCAAGGTTCCGGGCCGATGACTAGTGGCCGGCGCTTCGCCCACCCGGCGGCGACGCCTACCGGGCTGCGACTGTACGGCCACAGGGTGATGCTGCGTCCGCTGACGACCACCGACTTTGCCACCTGGAGCGCTGTGCGAGTGAGCAACGAGGATTGGCTGACACCCTGGGAACCGCGCCGCACTGTCAGCATGTTCGACCCGACCCGCGACCGAGAAGCGTTTGTAGCACGGTGCACGGCGCGCGACCGCGAGCGTGTGAACGGTGTGGCGTACGGCTTCGGGCTGTTCGTCGACAACACCTTCGCGGGCGAGGTGAACCTCAACAACGTGATCCGCGGCGCGTTGCAATGCGGCACCATCGGGTACTGGATCGACCGCAGCTGGGCCGGCCACCGGTATGTCGCCGAGGCCGTGGTGGTACTGGCACGCTTCGCCTTCGACGAACTGCGGCTCCATCGCCTGGAGATCTGCATCGTGCCACGCAACAGCAACAGCCGCAGGGTGATGGAGGTGCTGGCGTTCCGCGAGGAAGGCGTTGCCCTTCGCTACCTGGAGATCAACGGTGTCTGGGAAGATCACGTTCGTTACGGCGTGACCGCCGAGGATTGGCAGTCACGCCGCGACGAGTTGATCAGCGCCTGGTTGTCATAGGCGCGTTAGTTACAATCGGCTCAGCTGTCTGGCCTGAGGACCTCGGTCAGGATTGCTCGGAGGCCAGCCGGACCGCTTTGGCCCGCGCTTGGCGCAACAGAGTGCGCCTCTTCCACATCTTCATCTTCCAGTGCCGCTTGTTAGCCCGACCGGACGCTGCCTTGGCCTTCTCTGCGTCGTGGTGGTGTTGTGGCACCCAGGCTCGTCCCGGCTCGTGAACCTCATCGGGTTCAAATCCGGATCTGACCTGCTCAGCAACGGCGATCAGCTCGCTGTGAATGCGATGCCGCTCGTTGTGGGCGTGGGCCCGCAAAGCCATCTTCGGCGGTGGCGCCGTGTCCTGGCTGCGATGGCGCTGGCTCATCTGGAACCTCCGTGTCTCCCGCGTTACCGGGATCGGGTGTCGGAACCTACGGAATTTGCTAGCTCTCCGTACATCCACCGTAGACCAGTCGACAAGGGCGTGGTAGGCCTCCGAGGTAACAATCGTGCGCGCTTGCAGTCACACAACGCGCTTGCAGTCACATAACGCGGAGCAGACCCTTGGGCTACTTCTTCTTGGAACTGATCCTGGCCTGCAACGCGGCGATCCGTTCAGCGGCCCACGGCTGCTTCACGCTCCAGGCCTGTGGGCCCAGCTCCCCGCGCACCGCTTCCGGATGAGTGCCCACATCGGCCATCTGCTGCAACGTCTTCTTCGTCGCGATCACGAGCTCCCGTGGTGCGGAGGCGGCCCGAGCGGCCATCTCCTGCGCTGCCCCGAGCAGCTTGTCGTCGTCCACGCACTTGTACACCAAGCCGACCCGTTCGGCTTCGGCCCCGTCGAGCACCTGGCCGAACACCACCGCCGCGAACGCAACCTGTGGTCCGGTGGCCCGACGGAACATCCACGTGTGTCCACCACCGGGATGCAAACCGATCTGCAGGAAGCGGGTGTCGAACTTGGCGCGACGCGCCGCTAGACGCACATCGCAGCCGAGCGCGAGATTCATGCCGGCGCCGACCGCAGCGCCGTTCACCGCGGCCAACGTAGGCAACGGGCTGCGGGCGATCCGCAGGAACCCCTCGTAGATCCCGAGCAGGCTCTCGTCGGTGGCTTCGGCCAGGTTTCCGAGGTTGGCGCCCGCACAGAACGAGGGTGGTGCGCCAGTGACCACCAGTGCCGCGATCGACTCGTCGGACTCGATCTCGTCCATCGCGGCGACGATCTCGGCGACCATCGGCGCGGTCATCGTGTTGCGCTCGGCCGAGTTGTTGAGGGTCAGCGTGGCCACGCCCTCGCTGGTGGAGACAAGTACTAGCGGCATGGCCGACACGGTAGCGTCGGGTGGAGATGCTGGACCATGTGTTCACCGACGCCATAGGTGCGCTACGCGACGCGTTCGAAGCCTCGATGCTCGAACGGCAAGCGTTCGACGAGCACTTTCAAGTCGACGTCTTGATGGGAGACCTTTCGTGGGAGACCAGCTACGGCCTACCGGGGGAAGGTCAACCCCCACGCGTCGTGGCGCACATCACCTTCGACTGGCCGACATGGAGCCAGACGGCCTACCGCCAGTGGTACGTCGACGAGGTGCTCGACCGGCTGCCGGCGATCGAAATGGAGATCGTGTTCCGAGTACAGCGTCTGGCTGGGCAACCGGACCCCACCACCGTGCGCGCAGTGAGTCCCGACAACAGCCCGCTGATCGGTGACGAACGGCTCGAGCGAGCCGGGGTGACGGTGGAGATCGCCTATCCCGATGACACACCGGGCACCGACGAGTTCGCCATCGAGGTCACCTACGAGGGCCTCTACGAACTGGCCGAGGAGACGCTGGCCGACGGCGCCAGCACGCTGCTCGACACCCACTTTGGGGCGCTCGGCGGATGGATCGCGGCGATGCTCGTTCGTCTCGGTGATCTGCGTCTCGAGTTCCGCCCCGCCGAGGGCTGAACATCACAGCGGGCCAGGTCCAGCGGATTGGCCCGGCGGGCCCAGCGGATTGGCCTGGCGGGCCCAGCAGATCGGCCTGGCGGGCCCAGCGGATTGGCCTGGCGGGCCCAGCGGATTGGTGCCGGGCCCAGCGGATTGGCCTGGCGGGCCCGCCGCTGGCAGAGTCTGGCGATGACCGACAATGCAGACGCCGTCGTCCTGTTCGAAGTGAGCGAGCGGATCGCGACCATCACACTCAACCGACCGGCGGCGCGCAACGCGCTATCCAGCGAGGTGCTCGCGCTGCTGCCCAAACTGATGCGCGAGGCCGAAACCCGCGAGGACGTCGACGTGGTGATCATCACCGGAACCGACCCCGCGTTCTGCGCCGGCCTCGACCTCAAGGAGCTCGGCTCGACTGCCGGCAACCTCAGCGGCAGCGGGGCAGACGGCTCACACAACGCCGATGGCGTGCGCGGTCCGTTCCCACCGCTGACCAAACCGCTGATCGGGGCGATCAACGGCGTCGCAGTCACCGGCGGGTTCGAACTGGCGCTGAACTGCGACTTCCTGGTGGCCAGCGAGCACGCCAAGTTCGGCGACACCCACAGCAGGGTGGGCGTGATGCCCGGCTGGGGTCTCACCGTGCTGCTCCCCCAGGCCATCGGCGTGCGTCGCGCCCGGGAGATGAGCTTCACCGGCAACTTCATGGCGGCGCAGGAAGCGCTGCACTTCGGGCTCGTCAACCATGTCGTCGAGCATCACCGACTGATCCCGTTCACCCGCCAGTTGGCCGCCGACATCATCGGCAACGATCAGCGTGGCGTACGCCAGATCCGCTCGACATATGCCGCGATCTCCACCGACGAGGCAGGGTGGAAGACGGAGGCCAAGGACTCGGCGATGTGGCGCCGGGCGATGTTCAGCGCCGAACAGGTGGAGATCCGCCGCGCTGCAATCCAAGCCCGCGGCCGGCAGCAGTAGTCCCGGCAGCAATAGCCCACGCAGAAGCGCGGGCAACCGAGGTGCTAACAGTGCGTCCGCCGATCAGGCGCCCGCACGCTCGCTCAGATCGACGCGCCGCGGGCGCGCAGATCGTTCTTCACCGCCTCGGCGATGTTCACCGCCAGGATCTCGGCGCCAGTCTGATTGAGGTGGAACCCGTCTTTGGCCCGAACAGCCTTGGCCTCGCCATCGCGCGGGTCGATCACGAAATCGGCGTACCCGCCGTTGCGCCCCGAAAAGAGGTTCCAGGTGTCGATGTACACGACCCCCGGATGCTTCGCGACCTGCTGGCGCACCACTTGGTCCTGCACCGCGAGCCGCGCGCTTTGACCCGGGTCAACGTCGTTCGGGATGCCCACCCAGATCAGATGCCTACCGCCGGCTGTGAGCTGTTCGATCACTGCGGCGACGCGTTTGGCGTACTCGGCACGCCAACCGACGTCGGCGCCATCGGCTCCGGTCGGGCGGCTGAAGGAGAACTTGCCAGTGCTGTCGGCTAGACCCTGGGCGTCATTGCCACCGAACGTGAGCACCACTATGGCTGGGTTGACCTCGGCCAGCTTGGTTGCGAACCGGGCGGGCCAGTCGAAAAAGTCGGGCCGAGCCAAGCCAGTGGACACCTTGTAGTCCAGCGTGGTGGTGACCAACTTGGTCTTCGTCATCAGCGTCGCGAGGTACGGCCCGAACGCGCCGGCGTCAGAATCACCGGCGATGTACAGCTTCAGCGGATCGGCGGCCGTCGGCGTGGCCGCATCTACCGGGGCAGCCGGTGAGGTCTTGATCGTGGTCGACTCGATCGGGGACCCAGCATCGTCGGTGGCGGGTGCGTTTGACACGGCACCGGTTGTGGTGCTGGTGTCGCTAGGCGCCGCCGCGGTTCGATCGTTTGTAGTGGTGCCGAACAACAGATTGGCAACCCCGTAGACCCCGCCGAGTGCCAAGATGACCACGAAGGCCATCACCACCCGGCGCCGCCGGTATTGTTGGGCTGTGACCCGCCGGCGCCTCGGCCCGACGGTCACGGGTCGGCGCGGTGAGTTGGTAGGACGATCGGCCATCTGAATCGGCCTCAATGCTACGTCCCGACGCCTCCGCGAACGGTTCTCTCCACTGTGAGTTAGTATTCCGAATGGACATTCCGTTCAAGGCCGACAACGGTCGGTCGCTCTGCACACCTCCAGGGGGAGATTTCATGCGCACATCGAAGCGCTTCACCGCGCTTGCGCTCGTCGCCGGGCTGGCCGTTATGGCCTCTGCCTGCGGCAGCGACAAGAAGGCGGAGCCAGCCGCGACCACCACCGGCGTGGCTGCATCCACCACGACGGCCGGTAGCGGCAGCTCCACACCAGGCACCGACGGTAGCGGCAGCTCTACACCAGGCACCGGCTCCACCGGCGGCAAGGTCGACGGCACCGGCAAGTCTGCATGCGAGGTCACCGACAGCGGCGGCGTCGACGACAAGGGCTTCAACCAGACGGCATACGACGGCGTCAAGCAGGCTGCGACAGAGTTCGGAATCAAACCAGAGTTGCTGGAGTCCAAGAGCGACGCCGACTACACCCCGAACATCGACGCATTCGTCAAGAAGAAGTGCTCGATCATCATCACCGTCGGCTTCCTACTGGCCCCGAACACGGCAACAGCGGCGAAGGCCAACCCGGATCAACAGTTCGCCATCGTCGACTCCCCTGCAGTAAATGACAACGGCACTCCTAGCGTCACGACCGACGACAAGCCACTGCCCAACGTCAGTGCCCTGTTGTTCGCCACCGAGCAGCCGTCGTATCTCGCCGGCTACCTGGCCGCCGGCATGAGCAAGTCCGGCAAGGTGGCCACCTATGGCGGAATTCAGATCCCGCCGGTGACGTCGTTCATGAACGGCTTCCTGCAGGGCGTGAACCAGCACAACAAGGTTCACGGCACC
>JBDSMK010000219.1:0-4119 GCA_039915905.1 Ilumatobacteraceae bacterium | reverse complement strand
GTGAGCCCGATCGTCGCCAGCGCCCCTTTAGCTCGGTAGAACGCGAGAACCTCGGTGAGGTCCATGTCGGTTAGCACGTCTCCAGAGATGACCAGGAACGTCTCATCGAGCAGAGCGCGGGCGTTGCCGACACTTCCCGCCGTTCCCAATGGGATCGGCTCATCGGAGTAAGACAGCTTGACGCCGAATTCAGATCCGTCGCCGAAGTAGGTCTTGATGTGGTTCGCGAGAAACGCAACTGTGACGATGATCTCGTCGAACCCGTGGCGACGAAGCAACGCGATGACGTGCTCCATCATCGGCCGATTGACTATCGGCAACATCGGCTTTGGTGCATTGGATGTCAGCGGACGAAGTCGAGTGCCCTCGCCACCGGCCATGATCACTGCTTTCATCCGCTCGCCTCCGTGTGTGCTCCATGCGGATCGCCGCCGGTCCTACCCGCCCTCACGTTGTCACGAATCTTCGGGATGTAGGTGAACGCGGTGTAGTAGCTGATCAACAGACCCGGGATGCCGATGATCCAGGAAGCAACCTGGAAGCCACGGTGGGCACTGATGTCGGAGCTGCCGAGCATGAATCCAGGGACTGCGAACATCAGCAGGAACGTGCCGGCCTTGCCCCACCAGGTGACGTCGAAGCGCTTCATCCGAAATGCCAGCGTGGCGACTGCCACCGTGCCGCCAACGGCAACCTCGCGGGCCACCACAGCCCAGGCGAACCACAGCGGTGCCGCTCCCTTGATGATGATCCCGGCCAGTCCGACGATGAACAGCAGACGATCGGCGGTCGGATCGAAGACCTTGCCGAACTCGCTGGTCTGATGAAACCTGCGGGCCAGCCAGCCGTCGACCCAATCGGTAGCACCGAGACCACCGAGCAACCATGCTGCTCCGGCCTGGTTGTCGCGCCCGAAGAGCACATACAAGAACAACGGGATGCAGCACAGCCGCACCAGAGTGAAAAGGTTCGGCACCGTCAGGTAGCGATCCGAGGTGACGACTGCCTCCACGACCGGAGCGTACAAGCGACAGTACCGAAGACGTGGCACCGGCGGCATACGATTCGACGGTGCAACCCGAATCAGGCAGTACCGCAGTTCAGTCCGACTTCACGCCTGGCGCTCGTGCCGGCGGAGTCCTGGATGGCTCGGTGGCGTTCATCACCGGGGCGGGTTCTGGCCTCGGCGCAGCATTTGCCCGCAGACTGGCTGCCGACGGCGCCCACGTTGTGGTCAACGACATCAGCCCGGAAGCCGCCGGCGCTGTCGCTCGTTCTGTCGACGGCTCGGTCGCCGTCTTCGACGTATGCGATTCGGCCGCGTTCGACGCAGCCGTAGCTCGAACCGCTGATCGACACGGCCGCCTCGACATCATGATCAACAACGCCTGCATCGCACCACCGGTAGAGCCTGCGGCCTCGGAGAAGATGATTGCTGCACAGATGTTGCGGATGGAGGGGCGGATCGCCGAGATGGGCCCGGCCGGGTTCATCACCGGATTGTCCGATGCGGCGTGGGACAGGATGATCAAGGTCCACCTCTACGGCACCTTCTACGGTACGAGGGCAGCCTTGCGACACATGCAGCGCGCCCGAGCTGGAGTGATCATCAACATCTCGTCAATCCTCGGCCAGTTGCCCTCGGCAGCAGCGCCGCATTACTCGGCGGCCAAGGCTGCGATCATCGCCTTGACCAAATCTGCCGCACAGGAGACAGCGCATCTCGGGATCCGGATAAATGCCGTCTGCCCGGGCTACGTCGACACGCCGTTGCTCGACCCATACGACGACACGATCCGGGCTGGCATCAAGATGCAGATCGCCAGCGGCCGCATGGGGCGCCCCGAGGAACTCGCCGAGCTCGTTCGTTTTCTCGCAGGACCGGAGAGCAGCTACTGCACAGGCGACATATTCACTGCCAGCGGAGGGTACGCCTGATGGCCACCGTGTTCACACACATCATCAACGGCGACATTCCCGCCACGTTCGTTCACCGCGACGACCGATGCGTGGTGTTCATGTCGATCAACCCGCTGGCGCGCGGCCACGCGTTGGTGGTGCCGATCCATGAGTACGATCGTTGGATCGAGGTGCCGGTGGAGCTGAACAGGCACATGTTCGACGTCGCACAACGTGTCGGTGTCGCTCAGCAGAAGGCGTTCGGTTGTGACCGGGTCGGGCTGATCATCGCTGGATACGAGGTGCCGCACATGCACATCCACGTCATCCCGACCAACGAGATGCGCGAACTGTCGTTGGCCAACGCAGCAACCAGCGTGGATCGCGCCGACCTGGAACTGTGCGCTGCAGAGATCCGCAACCTGTTGTGAGGTCTCCTCGCCGGGACGCTCAATCGAGCGGCAGCCGCGCCGCCTCAGCATCGCCGGGACCACCACTAGCGGCAGCCGGATCGATCTCGTCTACTAGATGAGGCCCCTTGTTGCGCACGTTGTTGACGTCACGCGACACCGGATGCATTTCCAGTAGGTCATCTGCAGCCGGGATCAGCAACGCCCGCAAGGCGACAACGTCGTCGTTGAACGGATCCAACCACTGATCCCATGCGGACGCAGGGAGAAGCGCCGGCATCCGGTCGTGAACCTGCTCCATCTTGTGGTTCGCAGCGGTCGTGACGACAGCGCAGCTATGCAACCACGGCCCATCAGGCCCGGCCGACTTGTCCCGCCACATTGCCCACAACCCGGCCACGGCCAACGGTTGACCGTCGGCTCGGTGGATGAAGAACGGCTGCTTGAGCGGCTTGCCGGTGGCGGTCAGCGATGCGGACCGGCCTTGTTGCCACTCGTAGAAGCCGTCCATCGGAATGATCATCCGATGCTTGCGAAGCAGGCCCTTGAAGGCCGGCTTCTCGGCGATCGTCTCGGCCCTGGCGTTGATCATCTTCGAGGCGATCCTGGTGTCCTTGGCCCACGAAGGCACCAGCCCCCAGTGGAACGGCTGAATCACCCTGGTCGCCGGAGCATCGCGGCCCGGTGACCCCGCTGGCTGGTTGTCCGACGGTACTGCGACCACGCCATACACGTCGTTGGTCGGAGCGACGTTGAAGTTCGCAGGGAGCTGTTCGGCATCGAACGAGGCACCGAAGTAGGCGGCAATCCGCTCCGCGCTGCTGGACGAAACGAACCGACCGCACATCGTGGCCACGGTAGCCCGGCACCAGCCGACCGGTGCCTGCCCAACGCCGACGGCGCAGTTTGATGGCTGGAAGGCGTCAGCTGCCCGCGAGCAACGAGACGACCCCGACGACCACGGCTCCGCTGGCGAACAAACTCACCATCGAAGGCCGCTGCGAGCGGGTCGACCCCATCAGTCCACCGAGCATGTCGATGACGGTCTCCCCCGGCTTGGACAGATGATCGGCGAGGCACTCCACGTCGTCGCGTCGCAACTCGACGCATGGCGCACCCTGCTGGCGACGCAAGGTGCGCACCAACTTGAGGTAGGCCTGCAGCATCGCCGCCGAATCATCGGCTGGGAAATCGCACGACAACGTCCCGACGGACAGCATCCCATCACCGATGAACACGGTCGGCCTGTCCGGCAGGAGGGCCTCCAGATCGGCGCCGTACAGCTGGCTGAGGAACTCAACGGTTGGCGGATCGAGCGCAATCTCGCCACGCTCGAACTGGTGTAGCTGTGACACCGCGAATCGACCGCCGGAGAACTTCCCCAGTGTGCGGCAAGATCTGCCGGTGCGGCGCCGCGCCGCCCTCAGCAGAGCGCCGAACCTCTCCCCGAAGTCCGCGTTGTTCACACCCGTCAGTTCTTCGCCACCCACCAGCGCCTCCGCGTTCTTCCCGCTAGGAAACCGTAATCAGACCACATCGCGGTGCGTCACCAACGGCTCTTGACGATTCCTTGACGTGTTCGATGGATGCGTCGGTCGACTGCGCCGACTCGTGCGACCCCGAACGCCACCTACCGCCGCAACTACTCGCTGAACAGCGACTCGACATCAGCCAGATCGGCTGGTAGCGCCGACTCGAAACGCAGCACCTGCGCGGTCGTCGGATGGCGGAACTCAAGCGCGCAGGCGTGCAGAAAAGGGCGAGGCGAGGCAACCGCAGCGCGCGATCCACCGTAAGCAGCATCACCCAC
>JBDSMK010000212.1:0-5395 GCA_039915905.1 Ilumatobacteraceae bacterium | reverse complement strand
GGCATCCTGATATGCGCGGATCGTTGTCGCCGGTATTTTGTAGCGGTTGTTGTCGGACGTGTACGTGACTCCGTCGATGCCACCGAATTGTTGCCGGACGAGGTTCGTGTTGTGTTCGCTGAGCGCGACCAGTATGGGTTCGCTGGCGGCGACGCCATCACGGATGAAGGGGGTGACGATAGCCAGGAACTCGTCGTCGTCGCCGTAGAGCGCAGTCTCGTGCAGGAAGCCGTTGCCGGATGCGCTCCCGGAGCTACTCATCACAGACCCGGGTCCATGTCCCCCAATGCTACCAACCTCGGTTGCCGGGTTCGGGTGCTGCAGCCGAAGAGTCTCGTGCGATCGAGCGCTCCGGTGGGCAATGTGCCGTCGGTCGCGCCTATGTCGCTCCCCGCCGAGTTGAAGTGAACTGGCCGACCGATTGACCTGATTAGGTCCGATCCGTCGGCCCGTTCAACCGAAGTCATAATTCAGGTCAGACCTACTGAACCCAGGACACGCACTCAGGTCAGGTCAGGTCTTGGGGATCTTGATCCCGGCTGCTTCGCGGTCCCAGGTGCGATCGGTGAACGGATCTTCACGAAGCAGGTTCTTCTTCACCCGTTGGGTCGCATCGGTCTTCGGCAGGCTGTCCACGAACTCGATGTAGCGCGGCAGCATGAACCGCGGCATCGTCGGGATCAGGTCGCGCAGCAGTTGTTCCTCGGTCATGCTCTCCGTGGCTCGTACGACGCAGATCTTCACCTCATCCTCACCCCACTCCGACGGAACTGGGATGGCCGCGCATTCGGCGACGCCGTCGTGGCCGCTGACAAGCGCCTCTACCTCGAACGAGCTTATGTTCTCCCCCCGCCGACGGATCGCGTCCTTGATCCGGTCGACGAAGTAGAACCGGCCCAGTTCGTCCTTTCGGAACGCGTCGCCGGTGTGGAACCAGCCGTTGCGCCACGCCTCAGCTGTGCGCTCGGGCATGTCGAAGTAGCCCTTGCAGATCATCCACGGGTCGCGGTGACGAACCATCAACTGGCCGACCTCGTTCAGTGGCACCTCGAAGTCGCAGTCGTCCACCAGGCGCACTTCATACCCATCGCGCAGCACGCCACATGACATCGGGTCGGTGATGTTCCAATCGGTGCTGAACGGCGGTCCGATCTCGGTCATCGCATAGCACGTGGTCAGCTTCAGCCCGAACCGGTCCTGGAACGCTTTGTAGTGCGGCACTATTGGCATCATCACTGCCAGACGCAGCGGATTGTCGGCATCATCGGCGGTTGGCGGTTGGTTCCACAGGAACGCCGACATCGCTCCGACGAGCCCGGTGATGGTGCACTGATGGGTCCTGATGTCGTCCCAATAGTGCGTCGAACTGAACTGCTCGCGCATTACGAACCGTCCACCGGCGCGCACCATCAAACACAGGCAGGCTCGACCACTTCCGTGAAATATCGGAAACGGCGAGTAGAAGCAGTCGCTCTCGTCGAGATCGTCCGCCGGGATCAGACCGCGTGCGCTCTCGTTGGCTTGGGCCCATGGGACCAGCACGCCCTTGGACGGTCCGGTGGTGCCCGACGTGTAGATCATCATCGCCGTGTCCCACACGTTGGGCGCCTCGAGGCCCTCCAATGGGTCGAGGTTGGTGAACAGGTGGTCGGAGGCGATCACTTGGAAAGGCGCGTCGATGTTGCCGACGTCGTCGCCGAGCACGATTACTGTCTGCAGGCCGGGCACTTCGTCTGCGACGTCAACCAATCGGGATACGTACTGCTTGTCGACCACGGCTACCTTTGATCGCGAGTGGTTCAGCAGATAGGCCAGCATCTGGCCTTGATACTCGGTGTTACAAGCCGCGTCGATTGCGCGTAACCACGCCAGCCCGATCCACGATGCATAAGCAGAAACGGAGGGCCGAACCATGCTGACTACCGTGTCGCCCTCGCCGATTCCCAGCGACTGGTAGGCGGCTGACCACGTCAATGCCTCCACTTGGAACTCGCCGTAGGTCACCGATCGGCCGGAAGCCTCGATGGCGAATGGGCGATCGGGCTGCTCGGCAGCTCGCTGCTGAAGGCGCTGCGGCACGCTGATGTGTCGTTGGTTCATCGGACTTCCCCCTGATTGTTTCATCGGCTACCCCGGAGAGCAGCATCCCGCTGACTTCCTTTACAGCCTGCCGGACCATCCGGTACTCTAGATGAGAGTGAACGCTCGCTCAATAGCGTAGCCAAAGTTCCCAGGAGACGGAGGACCAGAGATGCCGAGTTCGATCATCAACCGATCGTTGCGGATTGCAGCGGCCGCGAGCGAAGGACAACAGCCGAAGTGAGTACCACTGCCAAGACTGATTTTCCGATCTTCGACGCCGACAATCACTTCTACGAGACGCGCGATGCCTTGACGAAGTACCTCCCCGACGGCCGCGCCGGGGCGATCGACTACGTCGACGTGGGCGGACGCACCAAGATCGTCGTTCGCGGACAGATCAGCGACTACATCCCAAACCCGACGTTCGAACGCATCGGCCGCCCGGGGGCGCAGGAGGAGCACTTCAAGCACGGAAATCCGGAGGGTAAGTCGCGACGCGAGATCATCGGCCGCGGCATCGACTGCCCGCCGGCGTTCCGCGCCGCCGCAGCTCGTCTGAAGCTGATGGATGAGCAAGGCCTCGACTACGCGATGGTGATGCCGACCTTGGTCAGCCTGGTTGAGGAGCGGATGCGCGAAGACCCGGACCTGTGCGCCGATGTGATTCACGCGTTCAATCGGTGGATGGTGGAGGAGTGGCCGTTCGTCTTCGAAGGCCGGATCTTCGCTGTCCCGTACCTCACGCCGGTGCTCGTCGATCGCGCTGTGGAGGAGCTCGACTGGTTGGTCGAGCACGGCGCCCGCGCAGTTCTGATGCGGCCGGCTCCAGCCTGGGGCTACCGAGGGCCACGATCGTTCGCTCTTCCCGAGTTCGACCCGCTCTGGAAGAGGATCGAGGAGACGGGCACGCTCGTCGTCCTGCATGTCTCCGACTCCGGCTACGACCGCTACTACAACGAGTGGCCGGGGGCGCACACTGAGATGATCCACTTCGGCAAACCGTTGCCCTTCAACGAGACGCTGCTGTTCAGCCACCGTCCGATCGAGGATGCGGTCACCTCGCTGATCTGCCACGGCGCGCTGTGGCGGTTCCCGGATGTGCGGATTGCACTGGTCGAGAATGGTGGCTATTGGGTACCCAGCTTCCTCGAGCACCTCGACAACGTCTACAGCAAGATCCCGCAGGAATACCCGATGAAGCCATCGGACACGTTCAAGCGCAACGTGTGGGTGCAGCCCAACCACGAAGAGGATCCGCGCGGCCTGATCGAAGCGATCGGCGTTGACCACGTGCTGTTCGGTTCGGACTTCCCCCACGTCGAGGGCCTCGCCGACCCGCTCACCTACCTCAGCGGCCTGGAGGGTCTTGCCGATCAGGATGTGCGCAAGATCATGGGCGGCAACATGATGAAGTTGTTCGGCGTGAAGCAGGAAGCCACGGTCTGATCGCCGGCAGCTCGCTCAGTGAATTCCCAACCGTGGCCCGCAAGCAACGGGCCACGGTTGGGCGTTGTCGATTGAGTGTTCGACTATCGGTCCGGCTACCTCGCCTATCGGTCCGGCTACTTGGTCGGTGTGCAACCCGCTGTCACCGGCCAGTTGGCTAGCCCCTCGCCAGACCCAGGATGCGCTCGGCGATGGTGTTGCGCTGGATCTGAGACGCCCCGCCTTCGATCGGGTAGGCACGGCTGCGCAGGAATGCCCGCCGCAGATCACCCGGCATCACGCCCGCCTCAGCCCACGATGTCGGACGTGGCATCTCGTAGCTGCCGTAGAGCAGCCCTCCGGCACCCAGCAGGTCGAGCCCGAAGTTGTAGATGTCTGGTGTCAGCTCAGCCTGCATCAGCTTGACGATCGAGCCTTCGGGGCCGGGGAGCCCGGCGCGGTAAGTCGACTCGACCCGGTCACGCATCATCCCCAGCGCCCGCGAGCGGATCACCAACTGCATCAGCTGATCCCGCCTGGCGGAGTCCTGGTCGTCGCGTTCGAGACCACACCATACGTCGATGACCTCCTCGATGATCGGCGTCTTGTTGTCGATCACCTGGGTTACCGCGAAGCGCTCGGCCATCAGAGTTCCCAGCGCCACAGCCCATCCCTGGTCGACCTCGCCGACTCGGGCGCTATCGGGCAGGAACGCACCATCGATGATCACCTCGTTGAACTCGGCATCACCCGTCATCTGGCGCAGCGGTCTCACTTCGACGCCAGGGTTGTGCATGTCCAGCAAGAAGCACGTGATTCCCTTGTGACGTGAGGCGCTGGAGGTGCGCGCCAGGAGCAGTCCGAAATCGGCGATGTGCGCCATCGTGTTCCACACCTTGTGCCCGGTCAGCGTCCAACCGTCACCGTCGCGCTCGGCGCGCGTTCTCAGCGAGGCGAGGTCGGATCCAGCCTCGGGTTCGCTGAACAACTGGCACCACACCTCTTCGCAGGTGAAGATGCGACGTAGGTAGCGTTCCTGTTGCTCGTTGGTGCCGAAAGCGGTCACCACTGGGGCGACTACTGCGATGCCGCAGATGTTCTCGTTAAAGTTGCTCGGAAAGCTGGCCGCCTGAAGCGTGTCGTTGACCATCCACTGCAGGCTTGGTTGAACACCAAGGCCGCCGCGGTGCAACGGAAAGTCCACGCGGCTCAGCCCGGCGTCGAATTCCGCTGCCCACAGCTGGCGCGGCTCATCGCGGCTTGGGTCGAACTCGGCGAGGAACCGGTCGAGCGCCTCTCTCACCAGGGCCTGTTCCATCGGCACCCTTTCGGCTTGTGCGTTGTCCAGGGTCACGATCACGTCCATCCGACTACGTTGCACAGCGCTGTGCCGAGGAACTGGTCGAGTGCGTCCTCGCTGAGAGGTAGCTGGCGGGCTTGCTCCAGCGCGCGCGGCAGCGAGATGCCGGGATGGTCGCTGCCGAACAACACCCGGCCGGTTCCACGAGACGAACCCATGAATCTCACCAGGTCTGGGTGGAAGTACTTCGGTAGGTAGGCCGAGGTCATCAGGTAGAGGTTGCGGAACTTCATGATCAGTCGGATCAGCAACTGTTCCCAGGGGTGTCCCATGTGACAGGCGATCACCGTCAGATCCGGAAAGTCGACGAGCAGATCTTCCAGCAGTTCGGGGTGCTGGTGCCTTGACGACAGAAGCGGCCCGGCGATGCCGACGTTTATCCGCACGGGCAGTCCGGCCTCGATGCACGCGCTGTACAACGGGTACATCCTGCGGTCGTTCAGGTCATAACCCATGTCGGTGGGGAACACACCGACAGCGACCACCTCGTCGAGCGCGCCGTACTCCTTTACGGTCATCGCCGCATGG
>JBDSMK010000206.1:0-7742 GCA_039915905.1 Ilumatobacteraceae bacterium | reverse complement strand
CTGCAGGGTCTGTTCACCGCTACACCACAGGAAGGCTGGGAGGCTGGACCACACGGTGGTGGCATCAGAACCGACGAAGGCAACCCGACGTTGGTGAACAACGTGGAGACCCTCTGTAACGTCCCCCACATCCTCACTCGCGGGGCGGAATGGTTCCGGACGCTGGGTACGCCGGATTCACCGGGCACGATCGTGTGCACCGTTATCGGCGACGTCAGGTCTCCAGGTGTGGGTGAGGTGGAACTCGGCACACCGTTGGGGGCGGTCATCGACGCGGTCGGCGGCGGGCCGCTCGAGGGTCGCTCAGTAAAAGCCGTGTTCTCCGGGGTCGCCAATCCTGTCGTAGTTGGTGGCGACCTCGACGTCCCCGTCAGCTATGAGGGTTTCCAGGCCGTCGGCAGCGGAATGGGCGCGGCCGGGTTCATCGTCTACGACGACACGACATGTATGGTCGACACCGCCTACCGGCTTTCGCGATTCCTCTACATCGAATCGTGCGGCCAGTGCCCGCCGTGCAAGCTGGGCTCCGGCGAGATCACCAAGCATCTGGAACGCATCGAGACTGGTTCCGGAAGCGACGACGACATCGACGGCATCGCGCAGTGGCTCAGGCAGGTGACCGACGGAAGCAGGTGTTATCTGGCCACCGAAGAACAAGTGATGGTGAGCAGCATCCTGCGGGCGTTCCCGGAGGAATTCGTAACCCACATTGAACAGCAGAGTTGCCCGCGACCGCGCACCCTCCCCATCCCAAAGCTCGTCGAACTCACCGACGACGGTGCGCTCTACGACGAAACCATCTGGCGCAAACGCCCGGACTGGACCTACGAACCAGAGCCAGACTGAGGACCGGCCTACTCAATCAGCCCAACGCCTCGACCCGGGCCAGGCCATGCACATCTGGACAAGAGATGGTCGCAGCACCGCGACGAGGGAGCGGAAGTCGTCGACGGTGATCATGCCGGTGTGAATCCGGGAGCCGGTTGCCAGAGTTCGAACGCGACGTCACCGGGTGCCGTACAGCTGGTGAGCGACAGGCCGGCGTCGCTATCGAACACATGCCCATGGCTGCCTCCGAGTTCGGCGACGCGTTTGCCGATCGCAGCAGCATCAGCGACCTGGAAGTAGAAGTTCGGCCCGATGTCGTCACCAGACTTGAAGCCGAACGGGAGGCAGATCACTGGTCTGGAGGACGAAGTAGTGGTGGTCGCCGTGATTCATGGGTTCAGTTTCGTGGAAGTTTGGTCACGCGTCTTGGAAGAACGGAACATGCTCGGCGGCACACCACGCGGTCGGCGGGCAGCCAGCGAGGTTGGTCCAGTCGTTGGTGAGGTGCGCCTGGTCGAAGTACCCGCAGTCGACCGCGATCCGTGCCAGCGACACCTGTCCTTGGCCGTTCTGCAACATCTCGCGGGATCGCAAGAAGCGCAGGACTCGGGCGGCGCGTTTGGGTGTGAGGCGAACTTGACCCGATCCGACAGTTCGAGAGCGATAGACCCGACAAGTTCTGAACTCGACCACCGTGTTCGCAAGCTCCGATGCCGACTATGAACGTGAGCGAGCTAGACGGGAGGCCCCGACGCAACCCGGGATCCCCGTTGCGTTCCCGGTAGCCGACGTAGCCGTAGACGATGTCGGCGAGTCGAGGACAAGCGGCAGCAGTGATCCAACCGCCGTCCGTCGTGGCCTCTCGCTCACGACCGAAACCTACCCCGCATGCGGTTGGCGTGCGGCCCTAACCTGGCCGGTCGTGTGGCTCAGCTGGCAGATCTCGATCCGGGTCGCCATTGTTCTCGGCGCCGTGTGGCTGGCCAGCCGTCGCGGCACACGACCATGGCAGCGACAGATCACTCCGCTGAGCAAGGAGGCGGGACTCCTTTTCGCGATGTATGCAGCCTGGATCAGGTTGGGCGAGACGACGGTGATGGGGACAGGCAGCGCCTACGATCGGGCGCGTTGGGTGTGGCACGCCGAACGCTGGATGCACCTACCGAACGAGGTGACGTTGCAGCGACTGGCGTTGCACGCCACTTGGTTGATCCGATTCATGAACGCCTACTACATCGTGTTCCACGTCGTTCCGCTCGGTGTGTTCCTGGTGTGGATGTACGTGCGCCACCGCGAATCGTTCGCGTACTGGCGCAACCAGCTCGCGTTCGTGTCACTGGCTTGCCAGGGTCTGCTGCTGATACCCGTGGCACCGCCGCGGTTCTTTCCCGAGCTCGGATTCGTCGACACCGCGGCACGATACGGACCGACCGTGTATCACGCCGGTGGATTTGGCGACGCAGGACAGTTGGCGGCGATGCCATCGATGCACGTCGCCTGGGCGATGATCATCGGAATCGGCACGGTGTCAGTGTCACGCAGTCGATGGCGATGGATCGGAGCGGTACACGCTGTGATCATGGTTCTGGCGGTGACGCTCACCGCTTACCACTGGCTGCTTGACGGCATCGTCTCCACGTCGATATTGCTCATCGGCATCGCTATCGGCTCCGTGTGGAATCGCCACCGTCAACTCCGCCGAACCGGCCCACCTGATCAACCACCAGAGCTAGAAGATCCCCTGCTCGATCGACGACTGATCGGCGCCGAACCAGTCGCTCGACGTCAGGGCTACACGCAGCACGCCCCGGTCAACCCATGACGTCGACGATCTAATCGGTCACGCACTACCGACCAGGACGCGCAACGAACCGCTGGTCTTGTCGTTGGCCAACGCGAACGCCTCGTTGATGTTCTCCAGCGGCAAGCGGTGAGTGACGAAGCCCCGAAAGTCCGGGTGTGCCGAGAGCAGATCGAGCGCCACCTGGAAGTCGTGAACGCCGTCACGCGCCGCATAGCTGACCGGAAAGAACATCCGGATCTCGCGTGCGGTGAGCGCTCCGACGTTCACTGGCTGTGGCTTCTCGAAGGCGCCGACAACCACTACTTCACCGCGCCATCCGACAGCCTCGGCCGACAGGCTGAGCGTGCCTGCCGTCCCACCGACGGCCTCGATGACCATCGACGGCCGAATCCGGCGCAGAGTGCCCGAAAGGCCGGTCTCGGAATCGGACAGCACTCGAGTAGCCCCCGCTATGGTCGCCGCCTCGGCTTGGTGACGGTGGCGGGCGACCGCGGTGACGCTGGCGGCCCCTAGCCACTTGGCTGCAGCGATGCTGCCCAGTCCGAGCATCCCCGCACCGAGTACCACAACGTCCAACCCATCTACTCGACCGTCGACGCGTGCTGTCCAACTGTGACGCACTGCGTGGACCCCACAGGCAATCGGCTCGGTCAGCACCGCAACGTCCAGGTCGACGCCTACTGGAACTCGATAGGCGGCCGCCGCCGGAACGACCATCTGATCGGCGAATCCGTAGGTGACCGCGCCGGTCTTGTGTGCACAGAACCAGGTAGCCCCGTCGGCGCAGGCAGGGCAGTTCTGACAGGCACGGATCGCGCTGGGCTCGATGACAACGGCGTCGCCGACCGCAAAGCCGCTGGTCGTGCCACCAAAACCGGCAACGACTCCGACGATCTCATGACCGGTAGCTCCCGGGCCGGAGTTGGCCCCGGCATGCGCCGAATGCCATTCGTGGAGGTTGCTACCGCACACGCCACAGCCGACGACGTCGATCAGCAACTGACCGTCCGACGGCGCAGGGAGCTCGATCTCCCGTATATCAAGTTGCTTGCATCCGGTGAGCCAGGCGGCACGCATGATCGTTCCTCGTCTCAGTCAGACACCATCTTCCCAAACCGATGGCGCGACGCTGTCAGCGGCCACCCAGCGATCCGGCGGACTCCTCGTCGAGGCTGCGCACCTCACCGTCGAACGACGCCGCCGTACCGGCCTGCAGTTCGACGATGTCGGTGGGCAGGCCCATCTTGTCGAGCAGGTCTAGGAACGGTTGCGGGTCCAACTCCTCCACGTTGACCATTGTGCGCGTGTCCCACGTGCCATCGGCGATCAACAAAGCCGCGGCCACTGGCGGCACGCCCGCTGTGTAGCTGATGCCCTGCGACTCCACCTCAGCGAACGACGCCTCGTGATCAGTCACCTGGTAGATGAACAGCTCGCGTGCTTGGCCGCCACGGGTGCCCTTGACGACGCAGCCGATGCAGGTCTTTCCGGTGTAGTCCGCGGCCAGGCTCTGGGGGTCGGGAAGTACCGCCTTGACGACCTGCAAAGGCACGACCTCGCCGCCGCCGGGCAGCTCGACGGGTTCGTGAGACAGAAGCCCGAGCGTGCGCAGCACAGTGAACACGTTGATGTAATGATCGCCGAAACCCATCCAGAATCGGATGCTGTTGGCGTCGATGTTTTTCGACAGTGAATGCAGTTCGTCATGTCCGGTGAGGTAGACGGCTTGATGGCCGACGACGGGGAACTCGAACGTGCGCTTGATCGTGTGCGTAGGAAACTCCTGCCACCGTCGATCGATCCACACCCACACCTTTACGAACTCACGAAAGTTGATCTCCGGGTCGAAGTTGGTCGCGAAGTATCGCCCGTGACTGCCGGCATTGACGTCCAGGATGTCAATGGTGTCGATGGTGTCGAACTCGTTGCGCGCGGCCAACGCGCAATAGGCGTTGACGACCCCGGGGTCGAAGCCGGCACCGAGGATCGCGGTGACTCCTTTCGCGGCGCACGCTTCACGGCGCTTCCACTCGTGGTTGGCGTACCACGGTGGGTCCTCGCAAACAGCGTCGGGCTCCTCGTGGATCGCCGTGTCGATGTAAGCGGCGCCGGTTTCCAGACATGCGTCGAGCACCGCCATGTTGACGAATGCGGAGCCGAGGTTGATGACGATCTGCGAACCGGTCTCGCGAATCAGGGTGGCCGTAGTGGCCACGTCGAAGGCATCGAGCTTGCGCACCGTGAGGCGTCGCGTGGGATCCTGGAGATGACCCTTTCCGATGATGCTGGCGACGATGGCCTCAGCCTTGGCCGGCGTTCGCGTCGCGATGCAGATGTCGCCCAGCGCCTCGTTGTGCATCGCCGCCTTGTGCGCCGCCACGTGAGCAACGCCGCCGGCACCGATGATCAGCACGTTCTTCCTCATCTCGCGATCTCCTCTCGGCACATCGCCGTTCACGACAAGCTGCCTTTGAAGTCCGCGTAGTCGAACTCGCGGACAACGTCGATGCTCTCATCCAGCCGGCGAACGACGATAGACGGCATGCCTACACCGTTGAACCAGTTGGCCTTCACCATCGTGTACCCGCCGGCGTCGGCGAAGCGCACCTCACTGCCGACGCGCAAAGGCTCGGCCATGCTGTGCGCTCCGAACACGTCGCCGGCCAGGCAGGTGCGTCCGGCGATCGTCATCTGGTTGTCGCCCGGGCCCGGATAACTGAGTCGCGGCGTGGTGGAGTAGATCAGATGATCGAGCATGTGGGCTTCAAGGGAGGCGTCAACGATGGCGATGTCGACGCCGTTGTGGACGACGTCGAGGACGGTGGTCACCAGTTCCGTGCAACCCGTTACGACTGCCTCGCCCGGCTCGAGGTAGATCTGCACACCGAAGCGGCTCGACAACCCGCGAAGCAGTTCGACGAACCGCTGCAGTGGATAGCCCTCCCCGGTGAATGCGATGCCGCCCCCGAGACTGACCCACTGGACCTGCTCGAGCAACCACTGGTAGGTCTCGACGATGTGCTGCACCGAGGTTGCCAGCGCGTCGAAGTCGGAGTTCTCGCAGTTGAAGTGGAACATCACACCATCGAGCAACGGGGCCACGGCGCGCAGTGAAGGTTCATCGCTGACCCCGAGACGCGAATGCAAGCGAGCCGGGTCGGCCAGATCGAAGTGCGAGTAGCTCACACCCGGATTGACTCGCAGACCGACGCTCCGTCCGGCGACAGCGCTGCCGAACGCCTTCAGTTGGCTCACCGAGTTGAAGATCACCTTGTCGGCCACCGCTGCGACTTCAGCGATCTCGTCGGCAGCGAACGCCACGCTGTAGGCGTGGACCTCTTTGTCGAACTCATCGCGCCCGAGGCGGGCCTCGAACAGCGAGCTGCACGTGACCCCATCGAGGTAGTCGCGCATCAGACCGAACACGGACCACGCGGAGAAGCACTTCAGCGCTAGAACCGAGCGGGCTCCAGAGAGATCACGAACGCGTTGAACCGTCTCCAAGTTGTGGCGCAGGCGACGCTCGTCGATGAGGTAATAGGGAGTCTGGGGCAATATCGATGCAGGCCTTCGGAATCATGTGCCGAACGCGCGCCACACGGCGTAGCGCGACGGGGGGACCACACCCTAACGCCGGCCGGCCCCAGCGCATCAGCTGTGGCGCTCGCCGCCGCCGAGTTCGACCGGCCGGTGGGCCATCCGTACGCTACGACGATGGCGCTGGACGAGGAGCTACTCAACAAGGTCACCTGGAAGATATCCAACGCGCTTACCCTGATCGGTTCGCGGGCCGGCAACGAACGCAACGCGATGACCGCCAGTTGGGTCACCCAGCTCTCGATGGAACCCGTGCTGATCGGCGTCGCGGTGGACAACTCGGCGATCAGCCACAGGTTGATCGCCGACGGCGGGTCGTTCACAGTGAACCTGTGGGACGCTGCCGACTCTCGGGTGTTCGTGAAGTTCTCCAAGCCCGCAGTCGACGATGGCTCGACGCTGAACGGCCGGGCGGTGACGGCCGGCCTCACCGGGGCGCCAAGGTTCGACGAGGCCGTCGCATGGATGGATTGCGCTGTCCGCCACCGCCTAGACCTCGGCACCCACACGTTGTTCGTTGGCGAGGTGGTCGATGCGGCGATCAACGACAACGAACTACGGACCGCCTCGATGAACGACACTCGGATGAAGTACGGCGGCGTAAAGCGTCACTGACGGCTCCTCGAACTCGTAGTCCGCGAACCCGCTAACCCGCGAACCAACGATTGGGTGGAGCACCACTAGAGTCTGTTCGTCATGCAATCGCAACATTCGCACTGGTTCGAGCGCGCCCGCCGCCGAAGCGCTCCGGCAGTCGTGGTGGCCGCGTTGCTGCTGTGCGGCTTCGTCGCAGTCCCGCACAGTTCGGCGGACTCGCAGACCGCGGCACAAATCGCTGACCAGATTGTCGCTCTGCAGGCGCGCGCCGACTCGGTGGCGGCCGAATGGGCGCGCCACGACACAGAGGCCACGCAGTTCACGATCGACATCGCAGCGGCTCAGCAGTCCGTCGATGCAGCCGGAGCGACATCGGCGGCGATGGAGGCGGCGCTCGGCAAAGTCGCTGTCGACAGGTACACCGGTGCGATGCAACCGGAGATCATTCCGTTCTCTGCCGACGTGATGCCTCGGGTGGAGATGGCCGCACTGAGCGAGTTGGCGTTCAACAGCGGGCTGATCAATCTGGACGGACTCCGCTTGGCACACGCCGATCTCTCCCGCAAGAAGCGGTCGCTAGACCAGCTCAAATCGAAGAACGACGCCGCGCTGGCAGCGCTCGAACGCAGTCGCGAGACCCTCGACAAGCAACTGGCCGACCTCGCCACGCTCCAAGCCAAGCTCAACGACGCCGAAGTCAAATCGGCTTACGAGGCGAAGGTCGCTGCGCTACGCAAACAACAAGCAGCTGATGCAGCAGCCACCGTGACAACCCTGCACACGCCGGTTGTTCCAGCCCGCGGCGGTGGCGTGACGCAGCCGACCCCCAGCCCCACGACACCGGCAGCCTCACCACCCCAGCCGCCCACGCCAGACACCAGACCGACCAAGGACGCACCGTCCTCCAGCACGCCCA
>JBDSMK010000140.1:0-2687 GCA_039915905.1 Ilumatobacteraceae bacterium | reverse complement strand
CCACGTGCGCAACGGATTGCCGGCCGCGCCGCCGACCACCCCGTCTGGATACACCACGACAAACCCATTGGCCTCGGCGAGGCCGTCGAACCCCGAGTTCGCTTCGAACTGGGTCCCCGAACCTCCGCCACCGTGCAACGCGATCAGCAACGGCACCGGCGAACCGCCGACAGCACTACGCATCGCACTGGGCACATAGACGTGAAACGTGCGAATCCGCCCATCGGCCGTCGTCACCGACTCGTCCGTCGACGACCCCACCGGCGCCACCGCCGCCTTCGCCGACGACTCCGGCGCGACGGTGCCCGATGCCGAATTCGACGTCGGCGCGACGGTGCCCGGCGAAGGCACCGAAGTCGTCACCGACGCGGCCGTGGTTTCAGCAACCGACCCGCCACCTCCAACGCCGGTAGTGGAACCAGTGGAGACACCGGCCGAACCGCAGCCCGCCAGCGCGCACACCGCCAGTGCGGCCGGCAATGACTTCAGCAGCAAGCTACGCGACGACATGAGCGGCATCTTCTCCCGGAGATGTGATGATCCGATGAACACGTATCGACCGCTATCCAGCCCGTCGGCCACCAAATGTCGAGGGCCACACCTGCGCGCTCGGCCGAGCAGCTAACTACTGTCGCACCCATGGGGACCAACCACGCTCGCTTCGACACGCAGATGACCATCACCGGGCCGCTGCGCTCACCGGCGCAGATGCTCGCCCATCAGCAGGTGGACGGACACGCCAGCGTGCACGACGCCGACGCCGCCGGCAACCTCGGTTTGCTCGGCGCCCCGATCGAAGCACCCACCCACTTCAGCCAGTTCGATCCTCTGGCCGCCATGATGTGGGGTCAGGCGTGGTTCGAGACCGGCTGCATCAGCTGCCACTTCCGCACGATGGTGATCGAAGGCGAACAGGTCCAGGCCTCGCTGACCACTGCCGGCGACAGCGCCGCCTCCCGGCTGGAGGCACACAAGGCCGACGGCACACCTGTGCTCACCGGGACCGCTTCGATCGGCACGGCCGCGCCAGGCGGTGCGGGAACGGGTCATCCACCCACCGAGCTCGACGAACGCCGCCGGGCCCAAGGAGACCCGGGCGAACTGTTCATCATCGACCGCCTCGAAGTCGGGATGACCAACGACGGCGACCGGGCGACGATGCACCGTGACGAGAGCAACGGGCCGGTCTACCCGTTCTCGCTGAACGAGAAGCTGGCCAAGATCACTGAACTGCACCCGTGGTACACGCAGGCCGGCGGGGCCGCTTCCCCGTGGGGCCGCGCCGTCGTGCCGATGGAGATGATCAGTGTTCTGGCCAACAAATCCGGCCGCGGATGGCCGGTTCGCTCGCCCGCGTTCGGGCTGTTCTTGGACCTCGAGGTTCGCCTGCTCGACGGTCCCGTGTTCGTCGACCAGGAGTACATCCTGGAGCGACGCATCGTCGGGCTCAGCCAGAGCCGCCGCACCGAGTCGTACTGGACGTCGACCACGCTGCGCGACGCCTCCGACGACCGCCCGGTGGCAATGGTGATGCTGCACTCCGGGGTGTTCAAGGAGTCGTACCCCGACTACCCCAAGCATCTCCTGGCCTGACCGGCGGACAACTGTGGAAGCCGACGACATCACTCTGATCCGCGACGCGGTCGCCGCGATGTGCCGCCAGTTCCCTGACGAATACTGGGCGGCGTGCGAAGCCGAGCACCGCTTCCCGTGGGACTTCTACCGCGAGATGGCAGCCGGCGGTTGGATCGGCATCGCCATCCCCGAGCGCTACGGCGGTGGTGGCCGGGGCATCCGCGAAGCCGCCGCGGTGCTCGAAGAAGTGGCCGCCTCCGGGGCGTGCATGAACGGCGCTTCGGCCATCCACCTGTCGATCTTCGGGATGCACCCGCTGGTGCTGCACGGCAGCGAGGAGATCAAGCGGCGCTTCCTGCCGGCGGTAGCCGAAGGTTCGCTGCACGTCGCCTTCGGCGTCACCGAACCCGACGCCGGCACCGACACCAGCCGGATCACCACCCGCGCGATGCATGCCGACCCGGACGACACATCCACCGATCCCGCCGCCGGGTACGTGATCAACGGGCGCAAGGTGTGGACCACCAAGGCACTCGAAGCCGACCGAATCCTGCTGCTGACGCGCACCACCGCCCGCGAGGACTGCAACAAGCCCACCGACGGGATGACTCTTTTCCTCGTCGACCGTCACGCCCCCGGCGTCGGCGCCACCGCGATCGCCAAGCTCGGACGCAACGCCGTTGCATCTTGTGAGACCACCTACGACAACGTCGCCGTGCCACTGGCCGATCGTGTCGGCGATGAAGGCCGCGGCTTCCAGTACTTGCTGGCCGGGTTGAACGCAGAGCGCATCCTGATCGCCGCCGAGGCGGTCGGCATCGGGCGCGCCGCTCTTCGCCGCGCCGTGGCCTACGCCAACCAACGAGTGGTGTTCGACCGACCGATCGGCAAGAACCAGGGCATCGCCTTCCCGCTAGCCGAGGCCCACGCCAAGTTGCGCGCCGCCGGGTTGATGATCCGCGAAGCCGCCGACCTGCTCGACGCCGGGCAGCCGTGCGGCGAGGAAGCCAACATCGCCAAGTACCTCGCCGCCGAGGCCGGCTTCTTCGCCGCCGACCGCGCCGTTCAGACCCACGGCGGCTTCGGCTACGCCACCGAATATCACGTCGAGC
>JBDSMK010000129.1:0-3226 GCA_039915905.1 Ilumatobacteraceae bacterium | reverse complement strand
GTCACCACGACACCGTCTTCCCCGTCGGCTCGGTTGCGGCGCGACCGTTCACGGTGACGCAGGGGCGGGCTACCGGCCCCGGGGTGTTCGACATGAAGGCCGGAATCGTCCAGGCCATCCATGCGGTGGCTGCGCTGGCCGACCGCAGTGGGATCGAGATGCTGATCACCGCCGACGAGGAGGTCGGTTCCGGTAGTTCACGGTCTTTGATCGAACAGCGGGCGCGGGCATGCGGGGCGGTGCTCGTGATCGAGCCGAGTGCCGACGGTGGTGCGTTGAAGGTCGGCCGCAAAGGCACCGGCACGTTTGAGGTGGTGGTGCGCGGCAGGGCGGCACACGCCGGCTTGGAGCCGGAGAAGGGGATCAACTCGCTGATCGCCGCGGCAGAGCTGATCGGCCGGATCGCGGCGATCGGTAATAGCGCCAGGGGAACGACGGTGACGCCGACGGTGGCGTCGGCAGGCTCGGCCGACAACGTCGTGCCCGCCGAGACCAGGGTGCGCATCGACGCCCGCGTCGCCGACGTGGCGGAACGGGACCGCGTAGAGGCAGCGATGGCTGCACTGCAGGATGACGGCTGCACCTCGGTTGCCGGCGCGGTGGTGCAGGTCAGCGGCAGCATCGGTCGTCCGCCGATGCACGAATCGGCGTCGGCAAGGTTGTTCCCGATGGCGGAGGCCGCGGCGGGTGACCTCGGCTGGGCTCTCGACGGTGTAACCGTCGGTGGCGGCAGTGATGGCAACTTCACCGCTGCGATAGGTGTGCCCACGCTCGATGGGCTCGGTGCGGTGGGCGCCGGCGCACATACCGACGACGAGTACGTGGACGTCGACACGATGGTCGATCGCGTTCGCCTGCTCAGCGGGCTGTTGGCCCGGATACTCGCCACCTGACTGGGCTGAGCCTGACCGGGCTACGGCGCCTGATCGGGCTACGGCGCCTGATCGGGCTAGGCGGCTGGGCGAGATCGATGCCTAGGGAGTTATCAAGAGCCGCCTTCCAGCTCCAACAGCCCCCCACTGCCGATGGTGCCGGTGGCGCGGTAGACGTCGAGCTTGGCGCGGCTGTCGTCGATGTCGAGGTTGCGCATCGTCAACTGACCGATGCGGTCCAGCGGTCCGAACGCCGAGCCTTCGACCTTCTCCATGCTCAACCGCTCCGGCGCATAGGTGAGGTGCGGCCCGCTGGTGTCGAGCAGCGTGTAGTCATCGCCGCGACGCAGCCGCACCGTCACCTCGCCGGTCACGGCGGCACCGATCCAGTGCAGCAGCGGCTCGCGCAGCATCAGGCTCTGCGGGTCGAACCAGCGTCCCTCGTACAAAAGCCGGCCCAGCCGACGGCCCATCGTGCGATAGTTCTCGATCGTGTTCTCGTTGTGAATCGCAGTCACCAGCCGCTCGTAGCCGATGTGCAGCAGCGCCAGGCCGGGACCCTCGTAGATGCCACGAGACTTGGCCTCGATGATCCTGTTCTCGATCTGATCGCTCATCCCCAGACCATGGCGCCCGCCGATCGCGTTGGCCTCCAGCACCAGTTCGGTCTGCGAAGCGAACTCCACACCGTTCAGCGCGACCGGGAATCCCTCGTGGAACCGGATCGTGATCGTCTCCGGCTCGATCTCCACGTCGTGGTAGTGGGCCACCCCCATTATCGGCTCGACGATGTCCATGCTGGTGCCGAGCTCTTCGAGCAGCTTCGCCTCGTGGGTGGCCCCCCAGATGTTCGCGTCGGTGGAGTACGCCTTCTCCTTGCTGGTGCGATACGGCAAGTTGCGTGACGTGAGGAACTCGCTCATCTCCGCTCGCCCACCGAGCTCGGTGACGAAGTCGTTGTCGAGCCATGGCTTGTAGATCCGCAGGTTCGGGTTGACCAGCAGGCCGTAGCGGTAGAAGCGCTCGATGTCGTTGCCCTTGTAGGTGCTGCCGTCGCCCCAGATGTCTACACCGTCGTCTTTCATTGCCCGCACCAGCATCGTTCCGGTGACGGCCCGGCCGAGCGGCGTCGTGTTGAAGTAGGTCTTGCCGGCGGTGGTGATGTGGAACGCGCCGCATTGCAGGGCGACCAGGCCCTCGTGCACCAGCTCCGACTTGCAGTCGATCACTCTGGCCAGCTCTGCCCCGTACTCCTTGGCGCGTCCCGGCACTCCGTCGAGGTCGGGTTCGTCGGGTTGGCCGAGATCGGCGGTGTAGCAGTAGGGGATTGCACCTTTCTCGCGCATCCATGCCACAGCGGCGGAGGTGTCCAGCCCGCCGCTGAACGCGATCCCGACCTTTTCGTCGACTGGCAGTGAGGTGAGAACTTTCGACATGGGCACCGACGTTAGATGCCAGCAGGCCGATTCAGATGGCCGTGCGCCTGTCGTTGCGAACCATTCCGGCGATTGCGGCCACCGAGACGAGCAGGCCTCCCCCGGCGAGGGCGAACTCGACCAACGCGAAGCGGTTCTGGCGGCCAACGTCACCCCACGCGATCAGCGCCGTTGCGATCGCCGTGAGCATCCCGGCGAATGGCAGGTAACGCATGTTGCGCAACGCCGCGGCAACCATCGCCAGTGGCAGGATAAACGGCAGCACCAATATCACCGGAAAGCGCGGGTCGGACTCCGGACCTAGCCACCAGGTGGAGAACCCAAGCGTCCACGAGCTCTTCCACACCGCGGCGAAGCCGAGCACCACGCCTACCCAGCCGACGATGAACAAACTGCTCCAACCGCTGGTGAGCTGACCGGGACGGAACCCGGTCTGCGGCGGTGAGCCGGTCGCTGCCGGGAGCATTGCCGGCATTGAACTCGACCCCATCGAGCCCGGCTGGGCCGCCCACGACGGCGGGGGTGGCGGGGGTGGCAGGGGCACGATTCCGACGATAGCGGTGACCAGGCGCGCTGCCGCCGCGCCGGATACCCTGCTGCCCGTGACGGACCAGGCCCTCCCTGCAACGCCAGTTGAGCCATTCGCCAAGCTGAGCATCTTCTTCCCGATGTGGAACGAGGAGGAATACATCGAGCGCGCAGTGGGTGCTGCCAAGTCGCAGTGCGAGAGCCTGGTGGAGTCCGGCGAAATACGCGACTACGAGTTGATCATCGTCGACGATGCGTCCACCGACGGCACCGCGGCATTGGCCGATGCCCTTGTGGCCGCCGACCGGCACGTACGCGTCGAGCATCACCCGGTGAACCGCAAGTTGGGTGGCTCGATCAAAACCGGCTTTGCCGCCGCCACCGGCGATG
>JBDSMK010000095.1:0-14535 GCA_039915905.1 Ilumatobacteraceae bacterium | reverse complement strand
GCTCGGCCTGGCCAAGCTCCTGGCCTGGTGGGTAGCTCTGGCGTCGGGCACGTCGGGCGGCACGGTTGCGCCTCTGCTGTTGATCAGCGGTTCATTCGGCACCCTCGTGGGCGCGGGCGTGAACCATCTGGCTCCCGGCATCGGGGTGACGCCAGGAGCCTTCGGGTTGGTGGCGATGGCTGCCACGTTCGGCGCAGCGGTGGGCGCCACATTCACCGCCATCGTCTTCCTCTTCGAACTCACCCGTGACTATCAGGTGATCCTTCCCCTGATGCTGGCGAGCGTGCTCGCCGAGCTGGTGGCGTCTGCGCTGATGGACGACACATTGATGACCGAGAAGCTCTCCCGTCACGGCCTACACGTGCAGGGCGACTACGCCATCGACGCGCTAGCTGGAACGTCGGTGCGCGAGGTCATGACAGAGGACGTTCAGACCATCTCCGAGGCGGCGACGGTCGCCGATGCCCGCCTGCTGCTCGACGAGGGCCATCACAGTGCGTTTCCTGTGGTGGACGGGAGCGGTCGATGTGTGGCGATCGTCGCTCGCGAGGACCTGCTGGTCGAGGATCATGACCCGGATGCGCCTGTGGCTACCATCGCCAGTCGCGACGTGATCGAAGTGAGTCCCGACGACACTGTGTTGGAGGCGTTGGAAGTGATTCTGCGCGAGGAAGTGGGTCATCTGCCGGTGGTCGACGGCGGCCGTCTCGTAGGCCTGCTCACTCGTACCGATGTGCTGCGCGCCCGAAGTCGCCAGCTCGAGCTCGAGAAGCGCCAGCCGGGCTTTCGTCTCCGAGTCTGGCGTTCTCGCCTGCGACCGTCTCGACCTACTCCAGCGAGCCCATCGGCTCGACCTGGAGGTACCCCAAACTCCACGAGCGGGTGACCCGTAGGACCGTTTGAGTAGAAGTAGGGGAGAACATATGCGGCCGGCGCATGCGCCGCTGACGTCTTCAGCGCACCGGGTCGTGCGAGGTTCGGCATGGTCGCCATCTAGTTGAGGATGTAGACGTAAGGTCGACGCGGGCCAGCCCAATTGCGCCTGGTCGTTGCGCTTCGAGGTCTGCTATCAAGCCGAGTAGTCGGGCGGGCTCACCAGTGGCGGAACGCACCGTGAGTGTCCTGTCGTCGGCCTCTACCACCGAGCGAGCAGCAGTAATGCCGCCGTATCCGAAGCAGTCCATGAAGATCAACTCGGAAAGGTCGACCACGACCGACAGGTCGTGGGGGACGGTGCAGACACGGAACAACTGGTCGCGCGAGGCAAGATCGAGTTCGCCGGCGAGACGCACGACCCAAAGATTGCCTTCGGAGCGGGCGGAAAGACCGAGATGCTGCTCGGCCCGGGCTGGTTGTGGGCGGACTACGGGTTCTGGCCTGACAGAGATAGTTGTCATCGCGCTTCCCTCGACGGGGCGCAACCAAGGTCCTGAGCGGCGCACTTCGGACGCCGATGCGCCCGAAGACAGCACCGTACAGCACCAGCGGACGGACCGCGTCAGGTTTCTTGCGTCTGGCGCGACATCTCGACGCACGGCCGATACGGTCGCAAGGAATAATTCGTCGCTCCGGACCCTGGGGACGTTGCCCGGCACGTCGAAAAGGTGGTCCTGTGCAAACAACAGATCATGTCCACGGCTTGCGACCCTGGTGCGCAGCCGAATGAACCCTGAACAGCAATCCACCCGCTTTGCCATCGCGTTCGCGCGGGAAACTGCACGGTCATCTACGGCCCGGTTGTGCGCTGCCTGCATCGAGGTTCTGTCGGTCACCGGCGCAGGAATCACGCTCATGGGCGGCAACCAAGCGGGACCAGTGTGTGTATCGGGTCCAGACGTCGCGACCCTGGAGGATCTGCAATACACGATCGGCCAAGGGCCGTGCCGAGACGCCTTCGACACCGGTCGCTCAGTCCACGCGCCGCAACTCGACAACGACGCATGGGCTCGCTGGCCATCGTTCGTCGAACTCGCCCAATCCTCAGGCATCAAGGCGGTGTTCGCCTACCCACTGGTCGCCAACCACGCCAAGGTCGGGGTCCTCACCCTGTACAAGGCCGCCGAAGGTGCCCTTACTGTCGCCCAGCACGACGACTCGGTAGCGCTCGCCGCGGTCCTGACCGAAACGCTCCTCAGCCTGCAGGATGAAGCGCCAGCGGGAACGCTCGCTCCAGGACTTGACGAAGCTGTGCAGTATCGCGCCGAGATCTATCAGGCATCAGGCATGATCGCCGTACAGTTGGCGATTCCTGCCTCAGAAGCACTACTCCGCATTCGGGCACACGCCTTCGCCCGTGACCGAACCGTCGCCGAGTCCGCCGCCGACATCGTCGCCCGGCGCCTCCGCCTCGACGACGACCATCAACCAGAAATCGGGGTCTGAACAATGTCCAATGATTCAACCGCCCAGGCCTTGGAGCGGCAGATGTTGACGGCCGCCACCTTCGTAGAAATCGTCAACACTCTCGTGGACGACTTCGACGTGATCGAGGTGCTCACTGTTCTGACAACCCGCTGCATTGAACTGCTGGGTGTAGCAGCCGCCGGAATCCTTCTCGCTGACAGCGACGGTCACCTTCGGGTGATCGGGGCGTCAACCGATCAGATCCAGCTACTCGAACTGTTCCAGATCCAACATGATGAAGGACCATGCCCCGATTGTTTCCACACCGGCAATGTCGTTCTCCATTCCCTTCTGGACACAGAGTCGCCATGGCCGTCGTTCGCTGCCGAATGCACGAAAGCCGGTTTCGCATCAGTGTGCGCGGTCCCGTTGCGCCTCAAGACGCGACTGCTGGGGTGCCTCAACATGTTCATGGTTGAGCCGGACGGGCTCATCGACACCGACGTCGCGCTCGCTCAGGCACTGGCCGACGTTGCCAGCATCGCGATCGTCCAAGATCAAGCCATCCGCGACTCGGCGGTCCGCGAAGGACACCTCCAACGCGCGTTGACCAGTCGAATCGCGATCGAGCAGGCCAAAGGGATGATCGCCGAACGAAGCAACCTCGATATGAACGAAGCGTTCACACGTCTACGCGCTTATGCCCGTCGCAACAATCTCAAACTGACCTCTCTCGCCGAATCGCTCGTCGCAGGGGTCATAGCCGTCGACGCCGTCGCATCCCAACGCCGCAATTAGTTCTCGCCGAGAGGTGCTATATGTCGAGAGGTGCTACATGCGGATGACGGCCCTATTCGACCTCGATGAAGATGCATTCTCCGGGGCATTCCTCGGCAGCCTCGACCACCCGGTCCAGACCGTTGTCTGGGATTCGGGCCATGCCGTCCGCTCCCGCAGGGTTCGACTTGCCATCGAAGAGTCGTTCGGTGCCAAAGTTTTCTGCCGACTCCTTGACGTAGTAAAGCCCGTCATCCTGGCCGAAGAACACGTCAGGCGCGATCTCCTCACATAGGCCATCGCCCGTGCACAGATCTTGATCGATCCACACCTTCATATAATTCCTCCTCTAGGTTCCACATAATTATATAGCGGATACTAGAAATACCCCGTCGACACGCGGAACTGAGAGTGATGTCTCCGAGTGAACGGACTTTGAGTTGGCGGCGTAAGCCAGGAGCCGGTAGAAGTTATTTGCCAAATTGCGTGCCCAGGGTGAAGGGCATCGATGGGCATTGACTCGCCGATCACCGTGACCGCCAGCCGGCTTCGGTTTCGATTGCGTCTGATGTGGGTAAAAGCGCAGTGTCCCCGACGATGTTGGTCGGGCCGCCCGAGACCCCGGCGGATCGGCATCGATCAAGTCTCGGAGGATCGGTGATCGGAGGCCACAGTGGCGCGATGTATGGAACTCGTCGTGTCGCCCACCGGCGCAGAGCGCGCCCGTGGACAACTGTGATCGACCTCAGTTCCGCGAGGAGGTCGCTCCATAGTGGGCGCGTTGTCGTGGTTGATTCTGATCGTGGCCATAGTGGTCGTGATTGCTGTCGTATTCTTGGTCGTCCGGCGAATGCGTCGGGCCGGCTCAGTCCTCGCATCGCGGGTGTCGGAAAGGGGTGGGAAATGAACCTGGTCCGTGCACGAGATGTGATGGGTTTGCCTGTGGTTTCCATCTCTTCCGGTGAGGATGTCGCCGAGATCCGAGATGTGGTGTACGACGGTGAGGCCCACCGGTTGGTCGGCTTCACGCTGAACAAGCGCGGTATGTTCGCAGGCCGGTTGAAGGCGGTGCTGGTTGCCGGGTCGGTAGCCGCGATCGGACCCGACGCGGTGATGATCGACACCGAATTGGCCATCGATGACAAAGACGACAGATCGGCCGGCCTCGGTGACCTCGGGACTGCTCGGCCGGTGATCGGCAACCGGGTGCTATCCGCTGATGGCAGCGATCTCGGCGAGATTGTGGCGGTGATCCTCTCGACCGGTGACGAACCCCGCGCAGTTGGCTATGAACTGCACTCCGCTGATCGGTCCGACACTTCGTTCGTGCCGATCTCGGCCCAGATGGCGCTGTCGGGCGAAAACCTGGTGCTGCCCGCCGAAGCGACACCGTTCGTCCGTAACGACTTGGCCGGCTTCGGCGCCGCGATCGCCTCCTACAGGTCACCTGAACTGGAGAAGAACCAATGACCACCGACACATTCAGCCACGTCGAAGGTCGCGGCGTCGTCGCCTCCGACAGCGCCGAGTCGATCGGGTCGGTGAAGGGCTTCGTCCTAGACGCCCGCGGTCGTCAGATCGAAGCGATCCACATTGACGGACGCGGCAGGAAGGCAGCCATCATCAACTGGTCGGCAGTCGAGGCGTTCGGCGCGGACGCGGTGATGGCAACCTCTGGTGCCGATCCGTCGACGATCGACAACGAGCACCAGAGACTTGCCGTCAAGGGCGTCGTGACGATGCTCGGCACCCGGGTCCTGCAGGTCGACGGACGAGAAGTCGGCACGGTCACCGACGTCGAGTTCGACACCGACTCCGGCGCCGTCGTGCGCGTCCAGACCGATCAGGGTCCGATCGAACCAGACCGGTTGCGGTCACTTGGCTCGTACGCGCTCGTCGTCGACGTCGCAACGTCATCGGCCGGCTAATGATCGGCACCGAGGCGTTCAATCGCTGGACCGCCAACACCCTGCCTGCAACCACAGCGGCGTCGTTCGATACCGTCGGTGACGCCACCACGCAACTGCACCGATCGAGAGGAAACAAATAGTGGCACGACACGACGATCTGAAGGACCTGGGCAACGAGTCCGACTGGTTCGCCACGATCACGATCCCGACGCCGAGCAACCTCGATAACGCCCGAGAACGGTTCGAACTCGAATGGCGAAATGCTCGACGTCAGTTCTCTGACGGCTGGGATGAAGACGAGCTCGCACAACTCGATGATCTCGTCGGCGGCCTGCGTCACGGTGACAGCGCATCGTTGGTCATCGTTCACGCGCGTCACGGATCGACGCTCATCGAGGAACTCGAGGAGCCGGTCTCGTCGATGACCGTTCATGAAGGGCCGTTGCCGCGGTGGGCGACCGTTATCGAAGCCCGCCAACGCGTCATCGCCCATGTCGTTGTCGAGGCCGACCGAACCGGTGCCGGCCTGACCGCCTTCGATGGTGGCAGTGTGCTCGCGATCGAGACCGTGGAGGGGGAGACCTTGCACATCCACCGCGGTCATCCTGGCGGGTGGTCCCAACGCCGGTTCCAACAACGGGCAGAGAACACCTGGGAGAGCAACGCCCGCCAGGTCACCGACGCCATCACAGAACTCGCCCACAAAGTCGACGCTCAACTGATCGCGGTGGCAGGCGACATCCGTGCCCAAACGTTCATCCTCGAATCGATACCCGCCAACCTTGCCGACATCACAGTCAGGATCGACGTTGGATCCCCGGAGGGGATCGCCGATGAGGTCGTGCGACAGCTCTCGACGATCGTGGCCGAGCGGGTGACCGAAGCGGCCGAACAGGTACGTGCCGGTCTGGCCAATGACACCGCATCGATCGATGCGAACGTGATCATGGAAGCTCTCGGCCAGGGACGCGTCAACCGACTTCTCGTCCACGATGACGCAACCTCGAGATCTGAGACTGATCAAACCGAGCTCGAGGGTGCCCGCCTCGTCGATCAAGCAATTGCCGCTGCTCTCGCCACCGACGCCGAGATTCTGATCGTCCCAGGCCTTGCGATGATGGACGGTCCGCTGGCAGCAACGATGCGATGGTGACACGGATCGTCGTCCACCCCGACGATCGCGGCATCGACGGGATGCGCTAATGCGCCTGAGACTGAGTTCGCTGCTCGAGCGTTTGCGCTCGAGCTTGTTCTTCGTCCCAATGATCGCCGTGATAGTGGCCGCAGTGTTTGGGGTCATCGGCCTGAGTATCGATCGGCACTTCGACACGACGCTGGCCGACCTGCCACTCGGGTTCGCGTCGACGGTCGAGAGCGCGCGCACCTTGCTCGGTGTGATTGCCAGCGCGACGATCTCCTTCGCAGGGATTGCGTTCTCGGTGTCCCTGCTGATCATCCAACTTGCTTCCAGCCAGTACTCGCCTCGGGTCGTCCACACCCTGTTCCGCGACCCCTTCAACAGGAGGGTGATGGCGCTCGTCGTCGGCACCTTCACCTACTGCGTCGTCGTGCTCCGTTCGGTTCGTTCCGCGCTTGACCCTGCGGCGATCCGGTCATCCCCAATATCTCTGTCGCGGTCGCAGTCGTGCTCGGCATCGCCACGATCCTCGCCATCGTCGCCTTCATCAACCACAGCGCGCACGCGATGGATGTCAGCGAGATCTTGCAGCGGATCCGTCGAGACACCACAGAACAGATCCGTGCTGAATGGTCCCTTTCCAAGCCGGATGAAATCAGCGCCGACGTGATCCCGCCGATGCCTGCCGAACCGACAACGGTGATCAGAGCCGGCCGTTCCGGATGGGTCCAACAGATAGACACCGACGCACTGCTCGCCTGCCTCCCAGACGGGTGCACCGCACATGTAGAAACCTACGCCGGGCGCTACGCGATCGAGCAGGGCCGTCTCATCACTATCTCACCGGCACTCGACATCACTGAAGTGGAAGGCAAACTGCGCGCTGCCTTCGTGATCGGCGAGACCCGCACGATGCAACAAGACGTCACCTACGGTCTGCGGCAGCTCGTCGACGTGACCGTCAAAGCACTGTCGCCTGGCATCAACGACCCGACCACCGCACAGGACGCGATCTTCCACACGGCTGCCGTGCTCTCCGAGCTGCTACGTCACACCCCGCCCCCAGCGGTCCTGGTCGACGGGTCACGTCGACTCGTGATGACACAGCGGCCTTCTCACACCGAACTCATCCAGATCGCCTACGACGAACCACGCCGCGCCGGCGCAACACAACCCGCCGTCTGCCTGTACCTCCTGGCGACGATCGAATCGCTGATCGAGACCCTTCACTCCGCGCAGCTCGGACCTCGAGCGACCGAGCTCCACCGACAGGCCCGTCTGGTCGCCGCGGGATGCGGGAATGCTGACGTGCTCAGCGAGGACGTCGAACTCGTTCGCACCGCATACCAGCAGAAATTCGGAGCTATTCGATGAGCAACTCGAGGCCGGATGCGACGGTGATCGTGTCGCTCTCGGCAGGTGAACGGCGCCGGTTGCGCAGGCTGAACGGACTGATGGCGGCAATCCACGGCGTCGAGGCGCTGCTGATGATCGTGTTGTCGAACTCGCGGTCGCTGCCGGTGACGGGTGTGTTCGCGAACGGTCAACCTGGTCACCCAAACCAGCCATTGCAGGTGGATCTCCTATTTTCGTACAGGATCGGCTGGGCGGTTGCCGCGTTTGAAATCATCTCCGCGTTGGCTCACGCAGTCGTCGCGTCAGGGTGGGGACACAAGCGCTACATCAGCGAGCTCGAGCATCATCGCAACCGGTTCCGGTGGGTCGAGTACTCGTTGTCGGCGTCGCTGATGATCGTCGTCATTGCCGGGATCACAGGCGTCACTGATATCGCCGCGCTGATGGCCCTGTTCGGGATCAACGCGTCGATGATCCTGTTCGGTTGGTTGATGGAGACGACGAACAGGCCGGGTGCCAAGGTCTCCTGGACACCGTTCGGGTTTGGCTGCATCGCTGGCATAGTCCCGTGGGCTGCGATCGTCGTGTATCTGGTCGGCGCCGGGTCAGACGTTCCGAACTTCGTTTACGGCATCTTCGTCTCACTGTTCGTATTCTTCAACTGCTTTGCCATCACACAGTTGCTGCAGTACCGAGCTCGCGGACGTTGGAGCAACTACGTCCACGGCGAACGCGTGTACATCTTCCTAAGCCTGATCGCGAAGTCGCTACTCGCATGGCAGGTCTTCGTTAACGTGCTGGTTTGATGCCGCCGGCCGAAATGACTTGTCAGCTAGTTGCTCTTTGTTTCGATGCGAATGATCCGTTTCGGCTGGCACGCTTCTGGGCGGAAGCGCTGCGCTGGGATGCCGTTGAAGGCAACGACGACCTGGTCAGCCTCGTGCCGACCGATGGCACAAGGTTTCAGATCGATTTCGCGTCCGTACCGGAGCCGAAGGGGGCGTGGGCGAACCGGCTCCACCTCGACCTGACATCCACATCCCTCGACGACCAGATGGAAACGGTCGAGCGACTGATCCAGCTCGGTGGTCGACACATAGACATCGGTCAGGGCCGAGGCGCCGAACACGTAGTACTTGCCGACCCCGAGGGCAACGAGCTGTGCATCATCGAACCGACCAACAACTTCCTGTCGACATGCGGTCGTCTCGGATCGATCACATGCGATGGGACGCGTGAAGTCGGGTGCTTCTGGAGTGCAGCGCTCGGCTGGCCCTTGGTCTGGGATCAGAGCGAGGAGACCGCGATCCGCGCCCCGGACCTCACCGGTCCGATGATCACGTGGGGTGGCCCGCCGCTGACCTCAAAGCTCGGCAAGAACAGGCTTCATCTCGACATCGCTCCGTTCGCAGACGGCGATCAGCGAGCTGAGGTCGACCGACTCATCTCATTGGGGGCGCGGCAAATCGACATCGGTCAGGGCGACGTCGATTGGGTTGTCATGGCAGATCCCGACGGCAACGAGTTCTGCGTGCTGACCCCCCGGTTAGCCGCGTCATGAGCGGTCGATCGGGTTGGCGGCCGCTTCGCCGACCGCTTGCAGAAGTGTGCGCCACCACTGCGCGAAGCGCAGCTGGAAGGTGGCCAAGGGGAAGCCGTGACGAGCGGCATGGTCGGCAGGTACCAGGTCCCAACCGAAGTGCTCGACGGTGACCCGAGTCTGGCCGGAGCTGCCCTCGAGACCGTCGAGATCGTCTACGTCGTCGAACCGGACGTGAAGCTCAGTGATCTGCCCGACCTCGAAGTTTGCTTGGCGCCAAGTGACCACGAGGTGATGAGGAGGGTCCCACACTCGGGTGTCGCCGATGACGAAGAACTCTCCGTCGGGATACGTCTCGACCAAACGCCCATCGGGACCCGGCTCGAATGACAGAGTCCCGGTGCGTCCCTCGGTGAACTGAAACAGTCCGTTGGGCTTCCACCACGCGCCGATCTGCTCGGTGAACGCGGCGAATGTTTTCTCCACGGTGGCAGGCACCCGCAGCGCCACCAGAACTCGAGACGAGTCTGTCATCGATCACGCTCGAGGTGCGCTGCAAAGGCCGTGAGCTGCTCCGCCCAACCGTGCTCGGCGGTGGCCAGCCAGCTGCGCAGCTCCATCATCGGCGCCGCTCGCAGGCTGTAGATCCGCACACGCGTGTCGAACTCGGGGTGGGTGGCGGTGACCAGGCCGCGCTGGCGCAAAACGCGAAGGTGCTTGCTCATCGCCGATGGTGTGATGGCCAGCGCGGTGGCTAGCTCACCGGCGCGCCGCGGTTGGTCGGCGAGCAGCTCCACCATCCGCCGCCGAACAGGATCGGCCAGCGCAGCGAGCGTGTCGTCGAGAGCTATGACCGCCGGTTCGCTCACTGCCAACTGGTAGATGCGATCGGTTGTCCGATGGCGATCTCAGCCTCGGCGCGGGTGACGTCGCGAACGTGCACCGAAAATGTCCAGCAATGCCCCTCCGGATCTACGGCGCGGTAGGTGCGGTCACCGTAGAACTGGTCTTCCGGCTGAGCCACGATCTCCGCGCCGGCGGCCTGTGCCCGACGACAGTGCTCGTCGAGTGCGCCGGCCAGTTGCACGTGGACCGACTGAGTGTTGGCACCACCGACGTTCGCTGGACTGCGTACCCAATCGGCCCACTCGGCGCCGATCATGATTCGTCCCTGGCCGGCACTGCTCATCTCGTAGTGGGACATCTCGGGCGCACCGGGCGGCCCTTCTATGGCCATTGTGACCTCGAACCCGAACGCACTCTGGAGCCACTCCAACGCCGCCTTCGGGTCGCGATAGTGGACGCTTGAGGTGAACACATGCTCTTCCATGCGGGACATGATTGCATGATTTAGAAACTATGTCAAGAGTCAGGCGTATGCCGCTGACTCTTCCCACTGTCTAACCGCCCACTGTCTAACCGCCCGCTGTCTAACGGCCCACTGTCTAACCGCACGGTGGCCCGCGATACTCTGCGCGGACAGGAGGCGAAGGCATGTTGAAGACAGCGTTTACCGAGCTCGTGGGGTGTCGGGCCCCGATCCAGTTGGCCGGGATGGGCGGCATCGGTACGCCGGAGTTGGCCGCAGCCGTCGCCGATGCCGGGGGCCTTGGCATGGTGTCGATGGTGCTGGCGCCAGCGGATCACGTCGCATCCGAGCTGAGCAGGTTGGCGGCGATGACGGCGGGAATCGTCGGCGTCAACTTCCTGATGCCGTTCCTCGATGAGTCCGTCATCGACGTTGCAGCCCAGGGGTGTCGGGTGGTCGAACTGTTCTACGGCGACCCGGTCGCCTCCATAGTGGAACGGATCCATCGGGCTGGAGCCTTGGCGTGTTGGCAGGTCGGTTCCGTAGGCGAGGCCCGCGCGGCGGCGGACGTCGGATGCGACCTGATAGTCGCGCAGGGGAGCGAGGCGGGTGGTCATGTGCGCGGCAACATCGCCCTGATTCCGCTGCTCGACGCGGTGCTGGCTGCTGTAGACGTACCGGTAGTGGCTGCGGGCGGGATAACTACTGCTCGAGCGGTGGCTGCGGTGCTAGCTGCCGGTGCCTCGGCGGCCCGCGTGGGCACGAGGTTCGTGGCTTGCACTGAGTCAGACGCGCATCCCGACTACAAGCAAGCGATTCTTGATGCCGGCGGTGACGCCACAACCATCACGGAGACGTACGGGGTGATGTGGCCGAATGCTCCCCACCGGGTGCTGCGGTCCTGCATCGACGCGGCCACGGCACTCGACTGCGAGTTGGTTGGCGAGACGATCACCGATGGAGTGGTCACACCTCTCCCAAGGTTCATCCCGTCACCGCCCACCAGCACAACCACGGGACACATCGAAGCGATGGCGATGTACGCCGGACAGGGTGTCGGCCTGGTCAGTGCCATCGAACCTGCCGGTGAAATCGTGCGCGAACTGGTCGACGGCGCCGCGGCCATCTTGGAGCGAGTCCCAACGCAGTCCTGACCCTGAACCGCTCGTCCGGACTCTGGTGAAGATCTGTCTCGGCAGGCGAGACGATTCCTCACCAGACTTCCTCACCAGACTTCCTCGCCAGACTTGGTCACCAGGCTTGGTCAGCCGAACATGTTGTAGGGCGGGAACATCGGCCCGTCGCCCACTAGAACTAGTTGGAACCGGACGGCACCGACCCCGGTGGTTCGCGTACGTGCGTCTCGAGCAACGAGCGTGAAAACCTCGATGGCCACGAGCAACTCGGCGAGAGACTGGCCAAGAATGGTGTCTGCCCCGGTCCACAGCAACACGACATGGTCGTTCTGTTGAGCTCCGACGACGGACCACATGGCGTCCTTCAAGCCGTCCCAGCCGCTCGGAGGGTCCACTCCTGCACCGGCGAGGTCGATGTTGCTGCGTATCTGTTCCATCAGCGTGCGTTGGTCGCGCACGCCAGTCCCATCGATCAGCAGTGCCACCGCGTCGGTGATCGACAGCTCATCGAGTGCAGCCTGCAACCCCGCACTGTGCAGGGCGCTCACTGTTCTCTGCTCGGCGATGGTCATCCCAGCATCACGAATGCTGGTTTGCCGTTATCGCCATAGTGCGTCCACGAGTAGTAGACACGGCTGCGGTCCGCGTTGGCGACCAGGCGTCGTGAACCCCATTTCGTGGCTGCCGACGCCGGCTTGCGGAGGTAGTACTCGGAGTATTCGTCGCTATGCGCAACCGGCAGGTACGACTTGAAGTTCCCGTGGTGGCTGCCCCACTCGCCGCCTGCTTCGACTATCTCGGTCTTCCATGTGAGGTCGGTGCGATACAGGGACGCAAGGCCGATCTTCAACGCCTCAACTTCGTCAGGTTCGCCATCACCCTTGATCTCCGTCGCCTTCTGCACCTCGATCGTGTCGGTTCCATAACCACCGACCAGTCCCTTTGGCCGTAGCGGGGCGACCGTGATCTCACGCTGGACGCGTTCGGCCGAGCGGGCCACCGACTTGATCGCTCCCAGCAGTTCCGGCCAATCCGGCTCCGTTGCCGCAAGATCGGCGTGCTTCGTGAGCGATTCGTCGAGCCAGGTGACGGACAACTTGAGTATCGCGAAGTACTTGCCGGCCTCCTGGTCGGTCGGCACCGGCTGCGACTGAAGCAACTCTGCGTCTTTCTTGCTGGTCGCCGCGCTCGCCAGCGCCGACTCCTTCAGCGAGTCGTACGTGGCGGCATCGTCGAGCAACAACTGAACGGCATTAGCGGCTTTGGCAGCGGCTGACAGTTGCTCGTTCGCGTCCACCCAGTTCGGCACCTCAGACTTGGCAGCGAGTTCCATCGCGGTAGCAGAACTGTCGATCGACGTGGTCTCTATCTTGCGTTTCTTCGCTGCTGCCACCACCTGTGATACCTGCTCGCGAACTGCGCCGACCGCTCCGTCGAACTGATGCTTGTTCTTGTCGTTGACTTCCTGATGCTTGGCCAACGCCGCGTCGATCGCGCTTTCGAGCTCATCGAGCTTGAGACGTAGGTCTGCCGGGGCCGTCTTCTTCGGAACTAGTTCGCTGAAGAGCCGATTGACGTCCGTGGGTTTGCCGGCTTTGAAGCTCCTCGCGGAGTCCTTCGCCAGCTGGACCCGCGCCGTGAGTGTCACCACTTTTTCCGCGCAGTACTCCTTGTCGAGGCGCAACTTTTCGTCGGCGGCCGCCTTAGCGGCACGCTTCTTGTCTGCCGCAGATTGCTTGACGGGTTGGGGAGTAGCCTCGCTCTTCGTCTCAGACACAGTCTGCGAGGTGAGAACGTCAAGCTTCGGCGTGGTGGGCTCAACCGTCGGCCCCTGCGTCGGCTGATGGCTTGTCGCACTTTTTTCGGGTTTGACCTTTGTGTCGACTGTGTCGTGTGTCTCGGCCACTTCTGACGTTGTGCCACCATGGAGAAGCTTCGCATTCCTCTCCTTTTTTCGGGCGTTCTTGCTCTTGCCCGTGGCGGTCGAGGGCGTTGACTTCAGCTCATTGGCGTCCTTCTTGCCGACCTCGTTCTGAGGCTTCGGGTTGTCGGGTTTCAAGTTCGCCGGCTTCTTGGCTGACTTCTCGGGCTGCTTCTCTGGCTTTTTCTCTGGCTGCTTTTCTGGGCTCTTCTCGACGAGCTTCGTCGGCGGAAGGGGCTGGGTCACGACGGATGGTGTTCCGGTGGCCGAGCTGCCGTTGTACCAGCCGACCGTCCAGTTGTAAATGGTGTCGGATACAACTGTCGGAACGTATTGCATCACTTTGCCGTAGACAGTCCCATCTCCGTCTGACTTGTCGCCATCCCCAGGCTCTCGTTGGATGAGGTCGCCCTCTATCCGTCGTCGGATGCGCGACACGGCGTCACCGTTGAGCGTGGCGCGGTTGAGGTTGTCGCCTGCTCGTCGCTGGATGCGCGAGGGCGATTCCGGCTTCGAATCCGCGACTGTCCGGGCGACCGGTGGTAACCCACCAGCGAACGTCACTTCGGTCTCTGATACTTGAGACGGTGCAGAGATGCTCCGGCGTCGAACGCGGACATTCGTCGGTTTCCGATCGTCGCCCGGACTGTGAACTCGTACAGCGGACGGATCGGCGAACACCAACCGAGAATACCAGTGCGCTGTGATGTGGACCAGGCCGTGTCTCGGCCCGTTCTTTCAGCGGCGGGCCTTCTGTGGATGGATGGTCTCGCCCCGTTCGAGCATCGCGATGTACTCGCTGATCTTGCGTGCCTGAGTTTCCTGGCGCTTCACGTTGCCGAGTCGAAAGAGGATCGCGAAGCGGTTCTGACTGGATAGATCGGCGAAGGCCGCCGCCGCTCCGGGGCTGGCATCTAGGGCCTGCTGCAGATCGGGTGGCACCGTTGCTGTCCGTTGACGGTAGGCGGCGTCCCATCGCCCGTCGGCCTTGGCTCGATCGATTTCGGTCTGCCCGGTGGGCCGCATGCGCCCGACGGCGATGAGGCGCTCGACGCGCTCGCGGTTCACCTGTGACCATGGACTGCGGGCTCGCCGAGGGGTGAAT